>JAHFVB010000001.1:28545-29913 GCA_023264755.1 Mycobacterium sp.
CGCCGCCCGTCACCGATGACGGGTCGCGGTCGTTCAACAAGGGGTGCCATTGCGCTGCGAGCGTCGGATGCGCCGCACTCAGCGTATTGGACGGCGTCGCCTGGCCCAGGTCCTTGTCCGTGTTGTTCGTCTGATCGATGCCCTCCACGTCAAACAGCATGACAGCAGCGTCCGACAGCGCAGGGCGCTGCGGTCGGCGGGTGCGACCGTGCCGGTGCGAACTACGTGGCGCCGAGAGAGGTCTGCATCTGCCGATTGGGTTGAGGATCAAAGGATCCCGTCCAGTGGGCCAGTCGCTCCCGAACTACCCGGGCTGGACCCAGCGTGTGAAGACTTCGCCGTCGACCCGCTTGAGCTTGATTGGCACCTTGAGCGGTCTGTCGGCCCGTCCGGGATGAGGCTCCGGCGGACGCCGAATCAGGGAACCCACTGTCGCCTTGGCGGTACTCACCAGGTAGGTGGGATGTGCCCCGTGGATGCTGCTGCGCGTCTGACCCCAGGGATCGATCGCGACCCAGAATGGCGGCTGGTCCTTGCACTGCCGAACCCATTCGCTGTCGGGGTCGCCGTCGAGGTAGAACTCGGGCGACCCCTTCACCGTCTGACGGCCGCCGGTGACCACCTGAATGTAGGTAGAGAACTCACTCTCCCGCACGGTGTCGATCTCACCGACGAGCTTCCAGTGGCTGCCGGGCGTTTTACCGTCGTAGTCGATGTTCTGCGCCGTCGCAGATACCCATACCTGAGGCGTGGTCATGGAGACCATCCTGCCGGTTCGCGTCGGAAAAAGGAGGCCGCCGCCACGCGGCGGCCCGTTCGCTCCTGCAATCGGCCAACGTTGTCGAGAAGCTGAAGGGTCGGGTCAGGTGATGGCCCTCCTGACCAACCGGGCGGCACCCGGTCTCATGAGTTCGCTTGTCGTCGGTTTAGGCATGCGCGTCGAGCGCGGCCCTTGGAGATGCCAGTCGGCGGGCAGCTGGGTTCGCAGCGGTCGTCTTGGTAGGTGTCGGCGGCTTACACGCCCGAGGCTCGATTAGGCAGCTAGTTGGTCCCGTGATCGGTCATCGTTTATTCATCGATAATGAAGGGGAATCAGCCGGAATCGCCAGCTAGTAACCGGACGGCTCGAGTAGTGAGAACTGTTGTCCTACAAGACAATATCGGCATCCGAAATAGCTATCGGGAGCCTTCGTCCGCCAATCCGTTGGTCGTGGGTTCGAGCCCCACCCGCCCTACGTCAGAGGTGTATGAGGTCGGTTGATGGCTGACGTTTCGGCTTCGGTTGATGGGCGACAGTGTTTCGGCTGATGCTTTACACCTACTTCGGTTGATCCTTTACACTCCCTTGATGAGGGAGTGAACGGTGGC
>JAHFVB010000119.1 GCA_023264755.1 Mycobacterium sp.
GCGCGCACCCTCGTAGATGCAGTCGACTGGGCATTCCTCGATGCACGCCTTGTCTTTGATGTCGACGCAGGGTTCGGCAATCGTGTACGTCACTGATGTCTCTCCTGTCCAGGGGGCTGCCGGTCAGTTCTCGTCTGATTGGACTCCGGGATGTCGTCGCAAGTATGCGTTGCTCATACCGGGACGAACGTCTCAGTGTGCCCTAACTTGCGACGCCACCCAGTTACGGGTGGCGTGGCGGTTACTGATACTAAATGTCGCACATACAAGAGGCCAGTCACCACACGCAGGTCGATCAGCGCCGTCCTCGACCCGCCATCATGTGCAACTTGTTGCATAGGACCGGCGGTAACGCTTACGCTCCCGTCCGTGGCGCTCCCCCACGCAATCCTGGTGTCGCTCTGTGAGCAAGCCAGCTCCGGATACGACCTCGCGCATCGCTTCGACCGGTCCATCGGCTACTTCTGGGCGGCCACCCACCAGCAGATCTACCGCACGCTGCGGACCATGGAAACCGACGGATGGGTCCGCGTCCAGGCCGTGAAACAGCAGGGCCGACCCGACAAAAAGGTCTACGACGTCACCGCTGCCGGCCGCGCCGAACTCGCCAGCTGGATCGAACGCCCGTTGTCCGGTCGGGGCAGCACCGTCAGCGACGGACGCACCCGCGAACTGGCCGTCAAGCTACGAGGCGCCGCCTACGGCACCGAGAAGACCGTGGCCGCGTTGCGCACCCAGGTGGTCGCGTTGCGCGCCGAGCGGGCCGAACTGCTGGATACCTACCTGGGCTTCCAGACGCTCCACTTCCCCGACCCGACCGCGCTGCACGGTGCGGCACTGCACCAATACCTGGTGCTACGCGGTGGCATTCGTGCCGAAGCGGGCTCGGTGGACTGGCTCGACGAAGTACTCGCAGCGCTGGGAGGCACACATGACTGAACTCGCATATCCACACCTGTTGTCCCCCTTGGACCTCGGATTCACCACCCTGCGAAACCGGGTGATCATGGGCTCGATGCACACCGGGCTGGAGGACCGCTCCCGTGACATCGACCGCCTGGCGGCCTACTTCGCCGAGCGGGCACGCGGCGGCGTCGGACTCATCATCACCGGCGGCTACGCACCCAACCGCGCCGGTTGGCTGCTCCCGTTCGCCGCGCAGATGCTGTCGTCGTCGGACGCGCGCCGACACCGCCGGGCCACCTCCGCAGTGCACGACGAGGGCGGCAAGATCCTGCTGCAGGTGCTCCACGCCGGGCGCTACGCCTATCACCCGCTTTCGGTGAGCGCATCGTCGATCAAGGCGCCCATCAACCCGTTTCGGCCACGCAAGCTCTCGGCCCGCGGTGTCGAACAGACGATGGGCGACTTCGTGCGTTGCGCCTTGCTGGCTCGCGAGGCGGGCTACGACGGCGTCGAGCTCATGGGCAGCGAGGGGTACCTGCTCAACCAGTTCCTGGCGCCTCGGACCAACAAGCGGACCGACGCCTGGGGCGGGACGCCCGAGAAGCGCAGACGGTTCCCGGTGGAAATCGTGCGCCGCACCCGCGCGGCCGTCGGCACCGACTTCATCATCTGCTACCGGATGTCGATGGCCGACTACGTCGAAGACGGCCAGAGTTGGGACGAGATCGTCGCGCTGGCAACCGAAGTGGAAGCTGCCGGGGCCACCATCATCAACACGGGCATCGGTTGGCACGAGGCGCGCGTGCCGACGATCGTCACGTCGGTGCCCAACGGTGCCTTAGTCTCGATCAGCAACGACCTCGCCGAGCACGTACGAATTCCGGTGGTCGCCTCCAACCGGATCAACATGCCGCAGTCCGCCGAGCAGCTCCTGGCCGACGGCCACGTGCAACTGGTCTCGATGGCGCGCCCGCTGCTGTCGGACCCCGAATGGGTGAACAAGGCGCGCGCCGACGCAGCCGACGAGATCAACACCTGCATCGCCTGCAACCAGGCCTGCCTGGACCACGTCTTCGTACACAAGACGGTGTCGTGTCTGCTCAATCCGCGCGCCGGACACGAGACCGAACTGATCCTCGAACCGCCGCGCCGGATCAAACGGGTGGCGGTAGTCGGCGCCGGGCCCGCCGGGCTCTCCGCTGCGGTGACCGCCGCCGAGCGCGGCCACCTGGTAACGCTCTTCGAGGCCGGCATGCATATCGGTGGCCAATTCGACTTGGCCAGAAGGATTCCCGGCAAGGAGGAGTTCAGCCAGACCATCAGGTACTACACCCGCATGCTCGCCAAGCACGGGGTCGACGTGCGACTGGGCACCCGCGCGACCGTCGCCGAGCTGTCCGGGTTCGACGAGGTGGTCCTGGCCACCGGCGTGACTCCACGGATGCCCGACATCCCGGGCATCGACCACCCGATGGTGCTGTCGTACGCCGACGCGATCCTGGGCCGACCGGTCGGCAAGTCAGTCGCGGTCGTCGGGGCGGGCGGAATCGGATTCGACGTCAGCGAGTTCCTCGTCACCGACCAGAGCCCGACGCTGAACCTCAAGGAGTGGAAGGCCGAATGGGGGGTGGCCGACCCCCAGGAGGCCCGCGGCGCGTTGACGACCCCGATACCGCTGCCGCCGGTCCGCCAGGTCTATCTGCTGCAGCGCACCAAGGGACCGCAGGGCCGCACGCTGGGCAAGACGTCGGGCTGGGTGCACCGGGCAGCCCTGAAGGCCAAGGGCGTGCAACAGCTTTCGGGAGTCAACTACGAACGCATCGACGACGAGGGGCTGCACATCAGCTTCGGATCACACCACGCCGGGGCCCGCGTGCTCGAGGTCGACAACGTCGTCATCTGCGCCGGCCAGGAATCGGTGCGTGAGCTCGCCGAGGCGTTGCGCCGCAACGGCGTCGAGCCACACGTCATCGGTGGAGCCGATGTCGCCGCCGAGGTCGACGCCAAACGGGCCATCCGGCAGGGCACCGAGCTCGCCGCGAAGCTCTAGCCCCGCGTTTGTGCACGCAAATGCGCGCTCAGCGCGCGTTTGCGTGCACAAACCGCGTGGGAGTCAGGCCTGCTTGAGCGCCTCGAGTTCGAGGGTGATGGTGACCTTTTCTCCGACGACGACCCCGCCAGTCTCCAGTGGCATGTCGACGCCGATGCCGAAGTCCTTGCGGTTCAACACGACCGAGGCCGTGAAGCCCGCGACCTCACCGCGCCCCATTCCGGGGTTGACGCCGTTGAACTCGAGCGCGAGTTCGATCGGCTTGGTCACGCCCTTGAGCGTGAAGTCGCCGGTGAGCACGTAGTCGTCGCCGTCCGCGCGCACGCCGGTCGAGCCGAAGGTCGCGGTCGGGTAGGTCGCCACGTCGAAGAAATCGGGCGCCTTCAGATGCGCGTCGCGCTGCTCGTTGCCGCTGTCGATCGAATCGACGGCGATCTCGGCGGACACCGAGGGCGTGCCATCGTCGGCCACGACGATGGCTCCGCTGAACGTGCCGAAGGTGCCCCGGACCTTGCCCACCATCAGGTGACGTACCGAGAAGCCGATCGACGAGTGGACGGCGTCGATGGCCCAGGTTCCTGCGGTCAACTCGGTGGCTACGGCTGCGGACATATCAGTTCTCCTTGGCTGGGGGGTGTCGGCTGCTCCGACGCCTCGCCGAGCATAACCGGACTATGGTCCGGAACTATTCCGCGGCGGCCCACCACGCGGTCAGCCGGTCGATCGGGAGGCGCGGCGAACGATGGCCGTCGCGTCCGACCATGTCGGCGTTGACGACGAGCGCGTTGAGCACCGCCTCTTCCACGGACTGAACGACGGCGGCGTAGAACGCGTCCATCCGACCCCACGGTAGAAAGCGCAGGGTGCCGAAGTCGTCGTCGCCGGGCGCGTCGATCGGAAAGCTGCTCTGCAAGCCGTCGGCCTCGGCGGTCGAGAAGGCCAGGAAGATGTCGCCGGAGAAGTGGCTGCCCGTCGTACCCGTCCTGGCCAGTCCGAGCGGAACCCGCCGCGCCAGCGCCTTGCACTGTCCGGGCAGCAGCGGCGCATCGGTGGCCACGACGGCGATCACCGAGCCCGCCCCCGGCGCCGCACGCAACCCCAGGTCGGCTGCGAACCAGTCCGTGTCGAGCGGATTGTCCTCGGCCAGCAGCGGTCCCACGTGCCGTCCGGCGATGGTCAGTTCGGCGCGCGCCCCGAAGTTGGCCTGCACGAACGCGGCCACGGTGAACGTATGAGCACCGTAGGGCACGATGCGCGACGCGGTTCCGTTGCCGCCCTTGAACTCGTAGCAGTTCATGCCGGTGCCGCCGCCGACCGAGCCCTCGGCCACCGGGCCGGGCCGAGCCGCGTCGAGCGCCGCCTCGACGTGCTCGGGCCGCACGTGTCCGCCGTTGATGTCGTTGAGGTAGCCGTCCCAAGTCTCCGCGCAGACGGGCAGCAACCACTGCCGCGCCAGCCGCGGAGCGACCCGGTTGACCCAGCTGACGACGCCCGTATGGCAGGCACCGATCGCATGGGTATTCGACAGCACGACAGGCAGATTGAAGGACCCGACCTCGTCGATCCAGGTCGTGCCGGTCAGCTCGCCATTGCCGTTGAGTGAATGCCAACCCGCGGCGCACGGACGTCCGACCCCCGCCCGCCCGCGCGGCAGGATCGCGGTGACACCGGTCCGCACCGGGCCACGCCCGACCTCGAGCGGGCCGTCGCCCTCGATCAGCGTGACTTCACCGACTTCGATGCCGGGAACGTCGGTGAGCGCGTTGAGCGGACCCGGCTGACCGAGCAGTGGGAGGCCGAGGCCGCGGGCCCGCGGCCTTCCGTCGACGGTGTGGGTCTGGGCTGAGGTCACACCACTGGGTAGCACGCTCAGGCTGAATCCGCCCAGCGGTCAGCCGCCCTTGCCCCAGACCGAACGCGCGCCGGCATCCCCGATCCGCACCACCTGCACCGTCGACGACACACCGACCACCAGGGCGACGACCGCCACCGCCACGGCGGCCGCCCTCCGCGGACGATCCGACCTGGTCTCGAGCCAGTGCAAGACCACCAGTGCAATCGCGACCACCAGCAGGGCGACCGAGAAGTACGTCATCAAGTCACCGAGTTCGGCATGCTCCTGCAGGATCGGGCTGACCCGCTTGCGTTGACTGAGTAGCCATTCGCCGGCTTCGGCGGTGATGGGCGTGACGACGGCGGTGACGGCGGCCAAGGCCAGCACCAGCCACACCAGCCGTCGGCGCGCCGCCGGCCACACCCCGCACAGGATCTCCAACAAGGCGGTCAACGGCGCGAGTACCACGACGGCGTGGACCAGCAAGGCGTGGGCGGGCAGGCCGAATACGGTGTTCACGACGCTCCTGGGCTGGCAAGTGCGAGAGTCTCGCGTGGACGTTTCCTACGGTATACGCGTCCACCCTGGCACTTCGTTCAACGAAATGCCGACCGAGCGCTGGCTATGCGGCCAACGGCGTGTACGTCGTGGTGCGCTGGCGCGCCGGGCGGCCGATGCCCTCGGCGATGGCGACGAGTTCCTCGACGGACTTCGCCGACCCGTTCTCCGATCCCGCCATCCGCGAGATGGTCTCCTCCATCAGCGTGCCGCCCAGATCGTTGGCGCCGCCCTGCAGCATCACCTGGGTGCGCTCGACTCCGAGCTTGACCCAGCTGGTCTGGATGTGGGAGATCCGACCGTGCAACATGATTCGGGCCAAGGCGTGCACGGCGCGGTTGTCGCGGTGGGTGGGCCCGGGGCGGGCTCCGCCGGCCAGATACAGCGGCGAGGACTGATGCACGAAGGGCAGCGGCACGAACTCGGTGAAACCGCCCGTGCGGTCCTGAATGCCGCGCAGCACGTTGAGGTGTCCGACCCAGTGCTTGGGCGTGTCGACGTGGCCGTACATCATCGTCGAGCTCGAGCGCAGCCCGACCTCGTGCGCCGTGGTGATGACCTCGATCCACGCCGAGGTGGGCAGCTTGCCCTTGGTCAGCACCCAGCGGACCTCGTCGTCGAGGATCTCTGCAGCCGTCCCGGGGATGGAGCCCAGCCCGGCCTCGCGCAGGCTGATCAGCCATTCCCGAGTGCTGATGCCGCTGCGCGTGACTCCGTTGGAGATCTCCATCGGCGAGAAGGCGTGCACGTGCATCGACGGCACCCGCGCCTTGACCGCGCGCACCAGGTCGGCGTAGCCCGTGACGGGCAGTTCCGGATCGATGCCGCCCTGCATGCAGACTTCGGTGGCACCCGCCAGATGCGCCTGATGGGCCCGTTCGGCGACCTCGTCGGTGGACAGCGAGAACGCATCGGCGTCGCCCTTGCGCTGGGCGAACGCGCAGAACCGGCAGCCGGTGTAGCAGATGTTGGTGAAGTTGATGTTGCGGTTGACGACGTAGGTCACGTCGTCGCCGACCGCATCGCGACGTAGCGAATCGGCCAGCGCCGTCACGGCTTCCAACGCTGGGCCGTCAGCGGTGGCCAACGCGAGATACTCGTCGTCACTGCATTGGGCCGGGTTGCGCTCCGCGGCGCGCAACGCAGCGAGCACGTCGGTGTCGATGCGTTCGGGGGCGCGGGCGGCGAGCTCGTCGACCTTGGCCCGGATGGATTCCCAGTCGCCGAACGCACTGTCGAGGTCGCTGCGGGTCTCGGTGCGCCGGCCCTCGGTGTCGATGGCGGTGTGAAGGTCGGTGCGGCCCAACGACTCGGCGGCCTCGTCGGGTTCCTGCCACGGTTGCCCGACCGGGTTGACCTCCAGCGCATACCCGGTGTCCGGGTCGGCCAGCGCCGCGACGTGCGCGCGCACCCGCGGATCGATCCAGGCCGCTCCGGCCTGAACGTATTGGGGTTGGGCCGTCAGCCGCTGTACGAGGTCGTAACCGGCCTCGGAGGTGACCTCGGCGAGCTCGTCCAACGCCGGCCACGGCCGTTCGGGATTGACGTGATCGGGGGTCAGCGGCGAAACCCCGCCCCAGTCGTCGACGCCCGCGCCGATCAGCGCCAGGCACTCCTGGCGCGACACCAGGTTCGGCGGCGCCTGAATGCGCATCTTCGGGCCGAGCACCAGGCGGGTGACCGCGATGGTGGCCAGGAAGTCGTCGAGGCCGGTGTCGGGGACGTCGGCCATCGCGGTGTGGTCCTTGGCCCGGAAGTTCTGCACGATGACTTCCTGGACGTGCCCGAACTCCTTGTGCGAGCGCCGTATTGCGTGCACGGTCTCGGCGCGCTCGGTCAGCGTCTCCCCGATGCCGACGAGCAATCCCGTGGTGAACGGGATGGCGAGCCGACCGGCGTCGTCCAGCGTCCGCAACCGCACCACCGGGTCCTTGTCGGGGCTCCCATGGTGGGCGAGCCCCTTGGTCTCGAACAATCGGCGCGAGGTGGTCTCCAGCATCATGCCCATCGACGGCGCGACGGGCTTGAGCCGGGACAGCTCCGACCAACTCATCACCCCCGGGTTCAGATGCGGCAGCAACCCGGTCTCCTCGAGCACCCGGATGGCCATCGCCCGGACGTAGTCCAGCGTCGAGTCATAGCCCCGCTCGTCGAGCCACTGACGGGCTTCGGGCCAGCGCGCCTCGGGACGATCGCCGAGGGTGAAAAGCGCTTCCTGACAACCCAACTCGGCACCGCGTCGGGCCACGTCGAGGATCTCGTCGGGCTCCATGAACATGCCCTTGCCCTGCGCGCGCAGCCGTCCCGGGACGGTGACGAAGGTGCAGTAGTGGCAGGTGTCACGGCACAGGTGGGTGATCGGAATGAACACCTTGCGGGAGTAGCTCACGGGCAGCCGGCCCGTTCCGCCCCGCCGTCCCGCCGCCTCCAGCCCGGCATCGCGCACTCGCGCAGCGCTGGCGCAGAGGTCCACCAGGTCGGCGCCGCGCGCGGTCATCGCGACCGCAGCCTCGTCGACGTTGAGCGCCACGCCGTCCCTGGCGCGCCGCAGCACCCGCCGCATCGCGGCCGGACTAGGCGGCTCGGACTTGGGTGGGATCACGGGGTCTGGCAGAGCAATGCCGCGTTGCGGGTTCAGAGCCACTCCCCTGTAACCCCGGTGGCGTCGATATTCATCCGCGGCTCACCATCTGACACCCTTGCGCCTGACATAGGGGTCACATTAGCCCCAGGCCGACCACGCCGGTTGGCTCCGGCCTTCCCCCGCCGTGGTCCGCTGCCGGCGTTGCCTCGTGGTTCCTTCCCATAGTTCCCACAGAGGAGACCCAGCACCCCGTATCTTCACAGCCAGTTGAATCGGTTTTGGAGGTTGTCGTCCCATGAACGTTTCGGTTCGGTCCCACCTGACGGCCGGCGCCGCCGCGCTGACCGCCGCCACGCTCGCGTTCGTCCCGGCGGTGCCCGAGCCGACACAGCGCGCGGTGCCGACTTCGACGTCGACGGTGCGGACCGTATCGGCGCCGGTCCGGCTGGCGGCCGTCGTCCAACCCACGACTCCGCTGCCCAAGCTGCTCACGGACTGGTTGCCCACCGTGCTGCCGTCCAGCGCCGGCGCGGCCAAGCAAACGGCAGCGGCCCCGTCGGCAGCCGGCTCCATCGACAACGGCATCAAGAACGTCTACAACGCCGTCGAGCCGTGGGTGCGCTATGGGTTCGAATTGGCCACCTACGCCGTCGGCTGGGTGCCAGTGGTCGGGTGGCTCGCGCCGCAGATCATGATCTTCTACAACTTCGGCGAGCGGATCACGCGAAGCGTCACGTTCAACCTCGCCGACGTGCTCGGCGGGAACATCAGCCTGCTGACCGGGTTGCGCAACGTCACCGTCGACACGATCAATTCCTTCATCACCCTGGCCAACGACGAGCTGGCCTTCTTCCTGCCGCCGCTGCCCCCCATCCCCCCGATCGGCGGGCTCGCCGCCGCGGCGCCCACCCTGAGCAAGGCCTCCGATGCGGTACCGAACGCTGGGCAGCGGCCGTGGGCCGCGCGCGCCGGGCGGGTCGACGGGGGCGTGCCGGCTCTGCCGCGACCACGCGAGGCGCTGAGCGCGCTCAAGGCCGCCCTGGACCAGGCGCACACCGACCGGACCGTGCGCCTGACCGCCACCAACACCGCTGCCACCGACACCGCCGTCGCGAAGTCCCGCACCCCCGCCGCGCTCGAAAAGTTCGTCAAGCGACTCGCTTCCCGGGCCACCACCGAGCAGCCGAAGCAATCCGCCGCGCCAACTTCCCAGGCGAAGCGCACGGACCCGAAGGCCACCTCGGGACGACCGTCGGCCGACGGGCCCAAGGACCGCGGCGCGCGTCAGGTCAAAGCGGGCGCGCCGGCCTGATCGTCCGCGCTTGGCTGCGCCATAGCAGGACCGCGGCGGGCCCGGCCCCCACGACGAGGAACAGCACGAACCTCAGCGAGCTGTCCCCGCCGAATACGACGTCACCGCCGGGTCCGCCAAGGGTCAGTCCCCCGACCGTCAACAGAAACGCCCACAGCGGCGCGCCGGCCGACGCCATGGTCGAGGACCACTGCAACGCCGCCCACACCAGCGCGGCGTTGACCAACCCGCTGAGCAAGGCACTGATGGGAAGCGGCACGGCGCCGACGTAGAGCGGCAGGAACAGGGCGCCGGCGACCGCAGAGAGCACGCCGTCCAACGCCAACAACGCAATCAGAACGCGACGCGCCCACGGCGCGGCGGTCAGGTCGGAATCGGTCAGGTCGGCATGCTGTCGAGCAGCGAGACGAGCGAACCCACGACCCACTGGAAGTTGTCCATGCGGTCCTGCTGATGCTGCAAGTTGGGATCCAGATCCGGGTCCATTGCCAGCCCTTCCTCGCGGTGCTCGTAGTTGGGAGCCTACTCCGTTCGCCACCGGCTAACCTCGAGCTTTCGTGAAGGTGGAGTTCAGCGGGCAGGTCATGCATGGAAGTGCCGGCGCCGCTATGACGGCCTTGCCCGGCCTCCACGTGTTCGGTGTTCCACAGCTGACAGCCCACCTCGCACGATCCGGTTGCCCTGTCGAAGGCACGCGGTAATTTCGTCGTCGGTCAATCGCATCCTGTCGCCTCGCAATCCCAACGACACGACTCCATTCCACGCGCCCCAGAGAAATCTGGCGGCCAAGAAGGCGTCGAGGTCGGCAGGCATCTCTCCGGCGGCGATGGCTGACTCGATATGGGATTGGAACTCGGCGACCAGTTGGTCCATCTGACTGCCAATGTTTTCGCGTAGCTGCTCGGTGAGGGGACTGGGCCCACCGACCGCCGCATCGCTGACGAGTAGTTGGAACGAACCCGGGTGTTCGAGGTGGAAGCGTAGATAGAGTTCGCCGGCGGCCATGACCCGCTCGAACGGCGACAACGTAGCGTCGTAGGCCTGCTGCATGTAGGTGCGCAGCTGCACAGCAGCACGTTCGACGAGGGTGAGATACAGGCCGTCCTTGCTGCCGAAGTAGTCATAGACCGACCCGACGGCCACATCGGCGGCCGCTGCCAGATCCTCGATCCGAACGTCGCGGTAGGACGTTCGCCCGAATGCCTCCTCGGCCGCGGCCAGCAGGCTCTCCCGCGCCTTCGCTCGGCGCCGCGCCGCGCGATCCTGGGGCTGACCCTCGGCGCTT
>JAHFVB010000120.1:0-5372 GCA_023264755.1 Mycobacterium sp.
GTCGCCGAAGCACCGCCCGCACCGGCAGCCAAGTCGGACCCGGCAGCGGGGCTCCCACAGGCGGGCGGAGCATCCGGGGCCAGCGTGACCCCGTCCGCTCCACCGGTGGAGGCCGCCCAGACCGCCCGGGTGATCAAGACCGAGACGCCCAAGACGCTGGAGGCGCCGGCCGTCGACGTTCAGACCGCGCTGGCCGCGAACGTCGTTGAGCAGGAGTCGGTTCCGGCGACCAAGCAGGATGTCGACTCGTTCGCCGCGGTGGTCAAGTCGTCGGCCGTCGTTCGGGACGGCCGGGACGCACACCCGCCACGCGATCACGATGGACCGTTCGGTGGCATGACCAACCGGGACGACAATTGGAACGGCAGCCGGTTCGACGACTTCGACCGCGGTCACGATTCCGGGCCACGGGTGCGGCAATGGGATCCGCGCTGGGTGCAGTACGACGACTACTACCGCCCGGTGATCTGCAACCCCTACCGGGACCCCGTGCGCATCGTGTACGTCTACCAGAACACGACCCGGATCGTGATCATCAATCCGCTGCAACGCGTCGTGCTCGACGTGGCCCAGTACGCCGCCTACAGTTTCACCGCCGTCGTGGCCAACGCCGCCAACCAGGCGGTCAACGTGGCCGTCGGCAGTTTCTTCGGCGGTGGTTACTACCCGGGCTACGGCCAGCCGCTGCCGCCGCCCCCGCCGCCGGTACTGCGCTACGACAACGTGCCCGTCCAGGTGCGTTACCCACAGGCCACCTATGCGCCGTTCCGGGTGCAGCGCATCGTCGACGTCGGTGACGACACTCAGTACGGAGAACGCAAGGTACTACTCGACGGGGTCACCCCAGCCTGGGGTCAGTGGACCCAGACGCCAGCGGGCGAAAGGCAATTCGAGGTTCACAAGACTCAGCAATTCCCAGGACTGGACGAGCCGGCAGCAGGTCCGCTGCCCGGTGACTACCAGTTGAGGTTGGCCTCGGACGAATCGAAGTCGGGCCTGGACGCCAAGACCACCTACTTGGTCATCGCGGCGGGTGTACTTGCCGCGTTGAGTCTGGGCGCGGTCGCCTGGAGCGTCCTGCTCGGTCGCAGGCGGTCGCAGACCTAGGGACCGGGCGTGTTCGGCACCGGAACGAGGGGTCCGGTGCCGGACACGTCGACAAGAACACGCCGACAAGAACACGTCGGCACCATCCGGTCCACAACGAAGAAGGCCGCCGAGTTCGTACTCGGCGGCCTTCTTCGTTGAGCGCAGTTAGCGCGAGACTGGCCAGTCCCACACGGACATGTCGCCCCGCGGGTAGTTCATGCAGACGTCGGTGGCCTTGGCCACGACGCCCTTGTTGTTGAAGAAGAGCTTGGCCCAGTTGCCCCAGTGCGTCGCCACGTTCTCGTAGTACACGTTGGTGGCGGTGTCCTCCGAGTACTGCCGGCGAGCGACGGGGTCGAGTGAGAAGAACCAGTGGATGCGGTCCTCGGCCTGCTGCTGGACGTCGGCCGGACGGTTGCTCTTGTCGATCATGTACCGCTCGAAGTACACCGGGCTGGTGTCGCGTGCGGCCGCCATGTACTGCTCGGTGTCGCACTGGGTGATGATGATCCGGTGGGGGATCGGGTAGTCATCGGTCGAGTCGGCTGCGGCGGGACCGGCGAGGCCCGTCACGGCGACCCCGATGGCGGCGGTCATCAGACCACCGCGGATAGCCAGTTTGCGCATGCTCTTTACCATAGTGCTTCTCCTCATCAGACGGGTAGCTGTTCGACGGGTTTCTGGCTCGGTGGCGACGGCCACGGCGAGGGTATGGGCCGGCTCCGGACGCGCTGTGGCCACCAGAACCACTTGCCCATGAGTGCGGCGATCGACGGGGTCATCAGCGAACGGACGATCAGCGTGTCGAACAGGAGACCCAGTCCGATGGTGGTGCCGACCTGACCGATGACGGTCAGTTCACTGACGGCCATGGACATCATGGTGAAGGCGAACACCAAGCCGGCAGAGGTCACCACCGACCCCGTTCCACCCATGGCGCGGATGATGCCGGTGTTGAGCCCGGCGTGGATCTCCTCCTTGAACCGGGAGACCAGCAGCAGGTTGTAGTCGGCGCCGACGGCCAACAGGATGATCACGGCCATCGGCAACACCATCCAGTGCAGTTCGATGCCGATGAGGTGCTGCCAGATCAGCACCGAGAGCCCGAACGACGCCCCGAGCGACAACACCACCGTGCCCACGATGACGGCCGATGCGACCACGCTTCGCGTGATGATCAGCATGATGATGAAGATCAGGGCCAACGCCGCGATCCCGGCGATCAAGAGGTCGTAGTCCGACCCGTCCTGCATGTCCCGGAAGGTGCTCGCGGTGCCCGCCAGGTAGATCTTGGACCCCTCCAGCGGGGTGCCCTTCACGGCTTCCTTGGCGGCCTGCTTGATCGCGTCGATCCGCTGGATGCCCTCCGGGGTGAAGGGGTCACCGTCATGGCTGATGATGAAGCGGACCGACTTGCCGTCCGGCGACAGGAAGTTCTTCATGCCGCGTTTGAAGTCGGCGTTGTCGAAGACCTCAGGCGGTAGGTAGAACGAGTCGTCGTTCATCGAGGCGTCGAAGGCCTCGCCCATCGCGCTGGCATTCTCCTGCAGGGCCGCCATCTGGTCCTGCATGCCCTTCTGCGTCTGATACTGCGTCAGCATCAGCTGCTTGATGTGCTTCATGGACTCGATCATCGTGGGCATGATCGCGACCAGCTGGGGCATCAGTTTGTCCAGGCGCTCCATGTCGGGCAGCAGGTTCTGGATGTCGTCGGTCAGCGTGTCGATGCCGTCGAGCGTGTCGAATATCGATCGGATCGACCAGCACATGGGGATGTCGTAGCAGTGCGGTTCCCAGTACAGGTAGTTGCGCAGCGGCCGGAGGAAGTCGTCGAAGTTGGCGATGTTGTCGCGCAGTTC
Source organism: Mycobacterium sp. (assembly GCA_023264755.1). Classification (GTDB taxonomy): domain Bacteria; phylum Actinomycetota; class Actinomycetes; order Mycobacteriales; family Mycobacteriaceae; genus Mycobacterium. The sequence goes on from JAHFVB010000120.1 coordinate 2,949, forward strand.
GGCGACGTCGACGGTCATCGTCTTCATCTTTTGGACCATGCTGTGCGTGGTGGCCGCCATCTGCTTGGTCAGACTCGACATCTTCTCCATGGTGTCGACGTTCTTCTGCATGTCATTGGCCTGAACCAGCATGTCGGCCATCCGGTCCATCATGTACTTGCGGTTCATGGTCTGGCCGGTGCCCTGCATGCTGATCTGGAACGGGATCGACGTGTGCTCGATGGGCTTGCCCTCGGGCCGGGTGATCGTCTGCACGCGGGAGATGCCGGGCACCCGGAAGATGGCCTTGGCGATCTTGTCGATGACCAGGAAGTCGGCGGAGCTGCGCAGATCGTGATCGCTTTCGATCAGCATCAGCTCGGGGTTCATCCGGGCCGGGGTGAAGTGTCGGTCCGCGGCCTGGTAGCCCTCGTTGGCGGGGAGATCCTTGGGCAGGTAGTTGCGATCGTTGTAGTTGGTCCGGTACCCGGGCAGCGTCAGCAGTCCGACCAGGGCCAGGGCCACAGTCCCCACCAGGATGGGCCCGGGCCAGCGCACCACCGCGGCACCGACCTTGCGCCAACCCCGCACCCGCATGGCGAACTTGGGCTCGAGTACCTTGCCGAATCGGCTCGCGACGGTCACCACCGCCGGGCCCAGCGTCAAGGCCGCGACGACGCAGATGATCATGCCGATGGCCAGCGGGACCCCGAGCGACTGGAAGTACGGCAAGTTGGTGAAGTGCAGGCAGAACGTGGCGCCTGCGATGGTCAGGCCGGAACCCAGGACGACGTGCGCGGTTCCACCGAACATGGTGTAGTAGGCCGCTTCTCGGTCCTCGCCCGCGCCGCGAGCTTCCTGGTAGCGACCTATCAAGAAGATGGCGTAGTCCGTCGCCGCGGCTATCGCGAGGGTGACCAGCAGGTTGGTGGCGAAGGTCGACAACCCGATGATGTCGTAGAAACCGAGGAACGCCACCACGCCCCGCGCGGCCGACAACTCCAGCACCACCATCACGAGCACCAGCAGCACCGTGATGATCGAGCGGTAGACCAGCAACAGCATGACGATGATGACCGTGAACGTGACGGCCTCGATCATCTGCATGCTGCGGTCGCCGGCGATGTGCTGATCCGCCGCCAACGCGGCCGGCCCGGTCACGTAGACCTTCAATCCGTCCGGTGGATGAAGGTCCTTGACGATGTCTTGAACGGCTTCCACCGACTCGTTGGCGATCGCCTCGCCCTGGTTGCCGCGCAGGTAAACCTGCACGTAGGCGGCCTTGCCGTCGTTGCTCTGCGACCCCGACGCGGTCAGCGGGTCGCTCCAGAAGTCCTGCACGTGCTCGACGTGCTTGGGGTCGGCCTCGAGCTTCTTGACCATCTGGTCGTAGAAGGCGTGGGCCGCGTCACCCAGCGGCTGGTCGCCCTCGAGCACGATCATCGCCGAGCTGTTGGAGTCGAATTCCTTGAACGTCGTGCCCACGCGTTGCATGGCGATCATCGACGGGGCGTTGTTCGGCGCCATCGAGACCGAACGCATCTTGCCGACTTCTTCCAGCTGCGGCACGACCGTGTTGAACACGACGATGACGAGGATCCAGCCCAGGATGATCGGCAGCGCAAGCGTGCGGATCATCCGCGGCAGGAAGGTCCGCTCTGCGTGCCGGGGAGGCGGTATTGCTTCGGTGGGGGCGTCCGTGGGGGGCGCACTCATGCCGATTTCACCAGACAAAAGGTCTGGGCGTTCACGCCGGTGGAAGTCCTCTCGTCCTTGACGACGTCATCGACGGTCACGCGGCAGGTGATGCTGTTGCCGTTGCCCTGGGCCACGATGTTGGGCGAGGCCGCAGGCGCGGTGGTGCTCAACACCAGCGTCCACGGCAGGGTGGCTCCGTCGACGCGCTGCGGTTTGGCGTCGAGGTCCAGGTAGTTGATGTCGGCGTAGGCGCCCGGCTCACCGAAGATCTCGTACTTGACGACCTTGGGCTTGAAGGGCTTGGGGTCGTCGGCGAAGTTCTTCGGGGTAACGATGATGCCCTCGGCGCCGAAAAAGGTACGGATGCGCTGCACCGAGAAACCGGCGATGAGGACGACCACGACGATGAGCAGCGGTATCCATGCCCTCTTGAGCAGGCTCGTCACCCGACACCTCATATCTCTTCGTCAACCCGACAGGTTCGCCAATGCGACTGATAGATTAGCCTAGTTAAGTTAATCACGGCGACCCCACCTGGCGGTTACTGCGTGCCGGCCCCGCTGGTCACGTAGAGTGGCTGATCAATTGGGTTGCGTCACAAGTGAATCACGTGGACAAATGATTGGGGTGAATGACCTTATGGCGAAAATTGCAATGCGCTTGATCAGGCCAGTGATCTTGGCGTCGGTCGGGGCAGCTGCGATCACCCTGGCTGCGCCGGCAAACGCCGACGTAGACACCGATTTC
>JAHFVB010000120.1:5382-10510 GCA_023264755.1 Mycobacterium sp.
TCGGCAAGATCCAGTGCAAGCGGTTGAATACCGGGTTGGACGCCAATGCAGGTGAAGCGGCGGCCTTCCTGAAGACGAACCTGGGCAAGAACACCACCGAGCAGCAGGCCTACCAGTTCCTCAACGCTGCGATCAACTCCTACTGCCCCGATCAGCGGCCGGTCATCGACAGCCTCGCGGGCATCTCCTCGCCGGCGGGTGCACCGCTGGCCGCCGAGCAGGGCTAACCAGCGCCCGCGGGAGCCGTGACGCGGCCGACGCGGGCCGTGCTGGGGTTGGGATGGTCGCCTTGACCGGGCTCGACGTCGGCGTCTACGTGCCCCAGATGGGGTTCTCCTACGCTGAGGTGCTGCACCGCGCACAGCGCTGCGAGCAACTCGGCATCGGGTCGCTGTGGCTGTACGACCACATGTACGGACCGGGAGTGCCCAACATCGCCTCGTTGGAGGCATGGACACTGGCCACCGCGCTATTGGCCAACACCGAACGGCTTCGCGTCGGGCACATGGTGCTGTGCAATCAGTTTCGACATCCGGCCGTGCTGGCGAAGATGGCCACGACCCTCGACCAGATTTCGGACGGTCGGCTCACGCTCGGCCTGGGCAGTGGCTCGATCGAGGACGAACATCTGCGAATGGGCCTGCCCTGGGGCACTTTTCGCGAACGCTCCGAACGGCTCGGCGAGGCGTTGGAGCTGCTCACCCAGGCCTTCGCGGCCGAGTCCATCGACTTCACCGGCAAGCACTACACGGTGCGCAACATGCCGATCGTGCCGGGACCCGTGCAACGGCCACGCCCGCCGATCGTCGTCGGCGGGGTGGGCGAGCGGTACACCCTGCCCCTGGTCGCCCGCTACGCCGACGTGTGGAACGTGCCGACCTACGCGCTCGGCGAGTTGGAACACAAGGTCGCGGTGCTGCGGTCGCTCTGTGCCGACATCGGCCGCGACCCGGCCACCATCGTGATGTCCGTCGAGGCCGTGATGGCGTTGGCCCCCGACGACGCCGCCCTGCCCAGGGTGCGTGAACTCGCCGAGAAGCGCTTTGGCGGACCGGGTTTCGGGCTGAACGAAGCGGGCCTGGTCGGCACCGCGCCACAGCTCGTCGAGCGGCTCAACGAGTGGGTGGCCCTCGGCTTCGGTCAGTTCGTCCTGTTCACCCACGATCGGGCCTCCGACCAGACGCTCGACCTGCTGGCGTCCACCGTGCTCGCCGAGCTCTGAGGATTCCGAGCGCTCAGAGCGTCACGGTAACGGGCCCGACGTTCCAGATGTCGTCGCAGTACTCGCGGATGGCGCGATCCGAGGAGAACTTGCCACTGCGCGCAGTGTTCAGGATCGACATCCGCGACCACGCGTCGCCGTCCTGCCACGCCGCCGCCACCCGATCCTGGCACTCCACGTACGCGGCGTAGTCCGCCACCACCAGGAAGGGATCGTCGTGGCGCAGGTTGTCCACCAGCGGCTTGAAGACCTCGGTGTCGCCGTGGGAGAACTGTCCATTGGCAATCAGGCCCAGTACCGCCTGCAGCTCGTCGTTGGCGTCGATGTAGTCCGAGGGGCGGTAGCCGTCGCGCTTGACCTGCTCGACTTCGGCCTCGGTCAAGCCGAACAGGAAGAAGTTCTCCGGACCCGCCTCTTCGAGGATCTCGACGTTGGCGCCGTCCAGGGTGCCGATGGTCAGCGCCCCGTTGAGCATGAACTTCATGTTGCCGGTGCCGGAGGCTTCCTTGCCCGCCGTCGAGATCTGCTCGGAGAGATTGGCCGCCGGGTAGATCAGGTGCGCGTTCTGGACGTTGAAGTTCGGCACGAACACGATCTTCATGAACCGATTGACGTCGGGGTCGTTGTTGATGGTCTCACCAACTGCATTGATGAGCTTGATGATTCGCTTGGCCATGAAGTAGCCGGGCGCCGCCTTGCCGCCGAAGACGTATGCGCGCGGGGCGACGTCGAGTCCCGGGTTCATCTTCAACCGAAAGTACTGCCGGATGATGTGCAACACGGACAGGTGCTGGCGCTTGTACTCGTGGATGCGCTTGACCTGGATGTCGAACATCCAGGTCGGATCCAAGTCCACGCCCGACACCGTATGCAGGTACTCCGAGAGTCGGGTCTTGTTGGCTCGCTTGACGTTGCGCCACCGCTGCCGGAACTCGGGGTCGTCGACGAAGTGCTCCAGCCCGCGCAACCGCTCCAGGTCGGTCAGCCAGCCGTCGCCGATCGTGCTGTCGAGCAGGTCGCGCAATCCCGGGTTGGACAACGCCAGGAAGCGCCGCGGCGTGACGCCATTGGTCTTGTTGGAGAAGCGTTCCGGCCACAGCTCGTAGAAGTCCTTGAGCACGCTGGCCTTGAGCAGATCGGAGTGCAGGGCCGCGACGCCGTTGATCGCGTGGCTACCAACCGTGGCCAGGTGCGCCATGCGCACGGTTTGGCCGCCGTCCTCGCCGATGATCGACATCCGCCGCACCCGCTCGACGTCACCCGGGAAGTGCGCCCGCACCTCGTCGAGGAAGCGGCTGTTGATCTCGTAGATGATCTCCAGGTGCCGCGGCAGCGACTCGCGGAAGAGCCCCAGCGACCACTTCTCCAGCGCTTCGGGCAGCAACGTGTGGTTGGTGTAGCCGAACGTGGCGACCGTGATCGCCCAGGCCTCGTCCCAGTCGAGCCGACGTTCGTCGACGAGGATGCGCATCAACTCCGCCACGCCGATCGACGGGTGGGTGTCGTTGAGCTGCAACGCAAATCGTTGGGGGAGTTCGCTCAGCGAGGCATCGGCCAGATCGTCCATGATGTGCACGACGTGCTGAAGCGAACACGATACGAAGAAGTACTGCTGGAGCAACCGAAGTCGCTTTCCGGCCTCCGGCTCGTCGTTGGGGTAGAGCACCTTGGTCACCGTCTCGGAGGTGACCTCCTCCTCGACCGCCTTGTAGTAGTCGCCGGTGTTGAAGGCCTCCAACGCAAACGATTCGACCGCCCGGGCACTCCACAGCGTCAGCACGTTGCAGGTGTGTACGCCGTAGCCCTGGATGGGGGTGTCATACGCCACGCCCTTGATCACCTGCTTGGGCACCCAGCGGATGCGGTCGGCGCCTGAGTCGTCGACGTAGTGCTCGGTGTGCCCGCCCCAGTTGACGAAGTACGCCACGTCGGGTTTGGCGATCTCCCAGGGATTTCCGTTCGCCAGCCAGTTGTCGGTGAGCTCGACTTGCCAGCCGTCCCGGAATTCCTGCTTGAAGATGCCGAATTCGTAGCGGATGCCATACCCGATCGCCGGACGCTCGAGCGTGGCCAGCGAGTCCAGGTAGCAGGCGGCCAGCCGGCCCAGGCCGCCGTTGCCCAGTCCCGGCTCCGGTTCGCAGGCCAGAACTTCGTCGAGGTCCTGCCCGAGGCTCTCCAACGCAGCGCGGGCGGCCTCCTCGATCTGCAGGTTCAGCAAGTTGTTGCCCAGTTGCGGCCCCATCAGGAATTCGGCCGACAGGTAGCAGGTGACCTTGCGGCCGAGATCGAGTGAGGTCTGGGTGGAGGCCACGCGGTTGTCCTGCATGCGGTCCCGCACGGCCAGTGCGAGGGCTCGGTAGTAGTGGTCGGGCCGCAGGGCGGCCGCCGGGCGGCCGATCGAGTAACGCAGGTGGTCGGTGATCGCCTCCTGCAGGTCGGCCGCGTCCAATCCGGTGCGGACATGGGAGGCATCGGTGGCGGCTGAATTCACGACGTCGGTCACGGCGAGATTGTTGCAGTTGGGTGTGCACGGCGCATTCGCAACGGATGTCGCCTAGGTGAACGCGGGCGCATGCCCGCCTTGTCGAGCCGGCCGACCGTGATGCTCGGCACGCGACTCAGCCCGCGCCCTTGCCGTTGTCGACGCGGTACACGGCGCCGTGGACCGCCGCGGCGTCGTCACTCGCCAGGAACGCGATGACCTTGGCGACGTCGTCGGTGGCCATGAAGCCGCGCGGGGAGGCGATGCGCATGATCAAGTCCCAGTCGGCCCCTTCGGGAGCCTGGAACTCGGTGGCCTGCGCCGTCGGCATGCCCCCCGGGCACACCACGTTCACCCTCAGTCGCTCCTTGGTGAATTCGACGGCCAGCGCCTTGGTCAAGCCCACCAACCCATGCTTGGCTGCGCAGTACCCGGCCGAGTACACCTCGCCCTCGACACCGGCGATGGACGCCACGTTGACGATGTTTCCGCCCGCCTCCAATAGGTGCGGAAGCGCGGCCCGGCACAGGTAGAACGGGCCGTTCAGGTTGACCGCGAGATCCCGCTCCCACTCGTCGTCGGTCACCGACACCGTGTGGCGCATCTGGTGAAACCCCGCGACGTTGACGAGCACGTCCAGCCGGCCGAAAGCGGACACGCATTCGTCGACCGCCCGGCGACACTCCGCAGGCGTCGCGATGTCCACCGAGGCAAACTTGCCGCCGGGCATGTCGGCAAAGACTGCCTTCATGCGCTCGGAATCCCTGGCGATCCCGAAGACGGACGCGCCGCGCGCGGCGAAGAGCTGCGCCGTGGCGGCGCCCAGGCCCGCCGACGCCCCGGTGATCAGTGCCACCTTGCCGTTCAGTGATGTCATGGCTGCACCTTCTCACGGCCGCCGCCCGTGGCGACCAATCCGTCGTATGGCCGAGACAAGGCTGCGATACTCCAGCCATGACGTTCACCCGTGCCTTCGCCATCGTCGCTGCGGTCCTGACGGTCGCAGCGGTCGGCCTGGGAGCGGCCGGTCCGGCCCGCGCGGATCAGGTGATGCAGGGGATTTACACCTACACCCAGGGTGACATCGTGGCGACCTGGACGATCTATCCGACGTGTGTGCCCACGGTGGGTGACCTCAGGGACAACCTCGAACTGCCGGTGGCCTGCACGTTGCACGTGTCGCCGAGCCCGGCGAAGTTGGTCAAGGGCGGTGATGCCCGGCTGACCGGTGGCGTGTGGTCGTTCAATGCCAGCAGGAAGGACGGTTTCGTGTGCCCCGACGGCAGCACCGCGTCCAGCCTCGAGGTCTACAAATTCGACGATCTCACCATGACCGGTACCCGGTCGGTGAGTCACAACGACGCGTGTGGGTTGCCCCCCGCGGTGGACAACTATCCCTTTACGTTGACGTTCAAGGAACCGTT
>JAHFVB010000121.1 GCA_023264755.1 Mycobacterium sp.
AGTCGGCAAGTCCACGCTGCTACTCGAGGTAGCCCACCGCTGGGCCAGTTCCGGACGGCGCGCGCTCTATCTGTCCGGTGAGGAGTCCGCCGGTCAGATCCGGCTGCGCGCCGAGCGCACGGGCTGCACCCACGACGAGATGTTCCTGGCCGCGGAGTCGGATCTTCAGACCGCGCTCGGACACATCGAAGCGGTCCGGCCGTCGCTGGTCATCGTCGATTCGGTGCAGACGATGTCGACCACCGATGTCGACGGAGTGACGGGCGGGGTCACTCAGGTGCGAGCGGTCACCACGGCTCTGACCTCGCACGCCAAGGCGATCGCCTCGGCGGGGGTGGCGATCATCCTCGTCGGCCACGTGACCAAGGACGGAGCCATCGCCGGCCCGCGTTCACTGGAGCACCTCGTCGACGTCGTATTGCACTTCGAGGGTGACCGGGCCTCCGCGCTGCGCATGGTGCGCGGCGTGAAGAACCGGTTCGGCGCCGCCGACGAAGTCGGCTGTTTTCTATTGCACGACAACGGGATCGAGTGCGTGGCCGACCCCTCGGGACTTTTCCTCGATCAGCGGCCCGCGCCGGTTTCGGGCACCGCCGTCACCGTCACGCTCGACGGCAAGCGGCCGCTCATCGGCGAGGTGCAGGCCCTCATCGGGTCCGCCGCGTCGGGCACTCCCCGGCGGGCCGTCAGCGGTATCGACTCAGCGCGCGCGGCGATGATCACCGCGGTGCTGGAGAAGCGCGCCCACCTGTCCGTCGGCTCCAATGACATCTATCTGTCCACGGTCGGCGGCATGAGGCTCACCGATCCGTCGTCGGATCTGGCCGTCGCGTTGGCCATCGCCTCGGCCTACGCGGACCTTCCGATGCCCACCACCGCGGTGGCGATCGGCGAGGTCGGCTTGGCGGGCGATCTGCGCCGGGTGACCGGAATGGACCGCAGGCTCGCCGAGGCCGCCCGGTTGGGGTTCACCTGCGCCGTCGTCCCACCGGGTGTGCAGGACGCACCCAGCGGCCTGCGCGTCTGCCATGCGGACAACATCGGTGCGGCGTTGCGGGTGCTGCGGTCGATCTCGGAGAATGGTCGCGACAATGGCGGTCGATCCGAGGAGGCGCGATGGCCGTGAAGTCCAGTAGCAGGACGGCCCGAGGCAACGTGGTCCAGCTCGCCCGCCCCACCCTGCGGGAGACGCTGGGCCGGTTGGCCCCTGGGACGGCCCTGCGCGACGGCCTGGAACGCATCCTGAGGGGCGGCACGGGGGCGCTCATCGTGCTCGGCTACGACGACAGCGTCGACGCCATCTGCGACGGTGGGTTCAGCCTCGACGTGCGTTACGCGCCGACGCGGCTACGCGAACTGTCGAAGATGGACGGCGCGGTCGTGCTGTCCACCGACGGCACCCGCATCCTGCGGGCCAACGTGCAGCTGGTGCCCGACCCGTCGATTCCCACCGAGGAATCCGGGACCAGGCATCGCTCGGCGGAACGCACCGCCGTCCAGACCGGCTACCCGGTCATCTCGGTGAGCCATTCGATGAGCATCGTGACGGTCTACGTGGCCGGGGAACGCCATGTGGTCCCGGACTCGGCGACCATCCTGTCGCGGGCCAACCAGACCATCGCCACGCTCGAGCGCTACAAGACGCGGTTGGACGAGGTGAACCGGCAACTATCCACCGCCGAGATCGAGGACTTCGTGACGCTACGCGACGTCATGACCGTCGTGCAGCGCCTGGAGATGGTCCGCCGGATCAGCCTCGAGATCGACGCCGACGTGGTCGAACTCGGCACTGCCGGACGGCAGCTCAAGCTGCAACTCGAGGAACTCGTCGGCGACAACGACACCGCCCGCGAACTCATCGTCCGCGACTATCACGCCAACCCGGACCCGCCGACCACCATCCAGGTCACCTCGACGTTGGACGAACTCGACGGGCTCAACGACAACGAGCTGCTCGACTTCACCGCGCTGGCCAGGGTTTTCGGCTACCCCACCACGCTCGAGGCGCAGGATTCGGCGATGAGCTCACGGGGCTATCGCGCCATGGCCGGCATTCCGCGGCTGCAGTTCGCCCACGTCGACCTACTGGTCCACGCGTTCGGCTCGCTACAGGGCGTACTCGCCGCCAGCGCCAGCGATCTTCAATCGGTGGACGGCATCGGGTCGATGTGGGCCCGCCACATCCGGGAGGGTCTGTCGCAGCTGGCCGAATCCACGATCGCCGACCAGCTGGCCTGAGCCAGCTATCCGGGCCGGCCTGAGCCCACTATCCGGGGGCTGGGGCGCCTTGGGCTGGCGGCGGTTCGGCTCCAGCGGGGGGCGGTGCCTCTCCGGCCGGCTCGGGAGCGGCCGCGGCCAGTACGAACGGCAGCGTGGCCGACCGCAGGTTCCCGAGCTGGACCACCAGGTTGTAGGTGCCGGGCCCGATCGGCTGGCGCGGCAGCGGGCAGTTGGGGGCCGAACCCATACCCGTCCACGTCACCTCGGTGGTGACCTGCTCGCCCGGGTTGAACGTCTTGACGAGCGTCTCGTTGGACGGCGCGCAGTCCAGGTTGGACCACAGCCGGGTGTTGTCGAGCCCGTAGACGTAGGCGGCCAGGACCGCGGCGCCGACGTCGCGCTTGCAAGCGACGAGTCCGATGTTGGTGACGACCATCGTGAACTTCGGCTGATCACCGACGACGTAGTTGGGTTGGCTGGTGATGCCCTTGACGGCCAGGGTGGAGTCCGGGCAGTCGTCCCCCTCCTTGAGTACCGGCGGCGGGGTAACCGCCGCGGTCGGCGTGGGAGTCGGAGGCGGAGCCGCCTGCGGTACCGATGCCACGACCGGCGACTTGACCTCGGGGTTCTCCCCCGGCAGCGGAGTCGGAGGGGCCGCGCTGGCGGTGGGCTTGGTGTCGGGCTTTGGGGAGCCGGTGCTGTTCGACACCACGACGACCAAGACCGCGATGACGATGGCCACGACTAGCGCCGCGACCCCGATGGCGAGCATGCGACGGCGCCGATAGATCTCCGGTGGGAGCGGGCCCTGCGGTTCGAGGTCTAGCACGAGTTAACGGTAAGGCCAGGTCATCGCTAGTCGTCCGACCTCGCCCGGCGTGTCGCGGGTTAGCCTTGGCCGAGGTCGCCGACCGCTTCGCGCAAAACGGCCCGGCCATCGGCGAGTTGGTAGGTCACCCCGGCGATGGCCAGCGTGCCCGAATCGATGCCCTCGGCGATCGCCCGCGAGCGGCTGACAAGCTGTTTGGTGGTTTCCGCGACGTGCCTGGCCTCGAACTCGTCGACGCGCGTTAGGCCCTCTCGGCGACCGAGCAGGATCGACGGGGTGACGCGCTCGACGATGTCGAGCACGTAACCGCCGGGCACCGCTCCGTCGTCGAGTGCGGCGAGGGTGGCCTTGACCGCCCCGCAGCTGTCGTGCCCGAGCACGACGATGAGCGGCACCTTCAGCACCGTGACCGCGTATTCGACGGACCCGAGCACCGCGGAGTCGAGCACGTGGCCGGCGGTCCGCACGACGAACATGTTGCCGAGGCCCTGGTCGAAGATGATCTCGGCGGCCACTCGACTGTCGGCGCAGCCGAACACGACGGCCGTCGGTTTCTGGCCCTCGGCGAGGCTGGCGCGATGCTCGATGCTCTGGCTGGGGTGCTCAGGCGTTCCCGCAACGAAGCGCTCGTTACCCTCGCTCAGTGCCTTCCATGCATTTACCGGACTCGAATTGGGCATGGGCCCATTCTGCATGGAGCCGAAGTTGACGGTCGATCCGAGGGAGTTGCTGGGCTGGTACGACACCGCCCAGCGCCCGTTGCCGTGGCGTAGGCCGGGGGTTTCGCCCTGGCAGATCCTGGTCAGCGAGTTCATGCTGCAGCAAACGCCGGTCGCCAGGGTCGAACCGATCTGGCTCGACTGGGTGGCGCGCTGGCCCACCCCGTCCGCCACCGCCGCGGCCAACGCGGCCGACGTGCTTCGCGCCTGGGGCAAGCTCGGCTACCCACGGCGCGCGAAGCGGTTGCACGAGTGCGCGACGGTGATCGCGACTCAGCACGGCGACGTGGTCCCCGACGACGTGGAGATGCTCTTGGCCCTGCCGGGCGTCGGGGCGTACACCGCCCGCGCCGTCGCGTGCTTCGCCTACCGCAAACGGGTGCCCGTCGTGGACACGAACGTCCGGCGGGTGGTCGCCAGGGTCGTGCACGGGCGGGCCGACTCACCCGCGAGCGTCCGCGATCTCGCCGACGTAGCCGCTTTGTTGCCCAATGATGTTGAGGCACCCAAATTTTCGGTCGCCTTGATGGAACTCGGCGCGACGGTGTGCACCGCCCGAACGCCACGCTGCGGGCTCTGTCCGCTGAGCACGTGCGCGTGGCGCGCCGCGGGCTTTCCGCCGGCGGACGCACCGGCCCGCAGGCCCCAGCGCTACGCGGGCACCGATCGACAGGTGCGCGGGCGGCTGCTGGATGTGTTGCGCGCCAACGCGTCCCCGGTGGACCGGGCTCAACTGGACGTGGCCTGGACCAGTGACACCGCCCAGCGCGACCGTGCGCTGCACTCGTTGTTGACCGACGGCCTGGTGGAGCAGACGGCGGACGGCCGGTTTGCGCTCTCCGGTGAAGCGGGCGAACCCGGGCCGCCGTCGGCCGGCGTGAACTAACCTGTGGCGGTGGCTGTATCCAGTTCACGGGCTCCGCGGACGCGTTACGCATCGCGGGGCGATCTGGACATCGCCTACCAGGTGCTCGGCGACGGCCCAGTGGACGTGGTCGTCATGCCCGGGCCGTTCATCCCCATCGACTCGATCGACTCCGAGCCGTCGATGCACCGCTTCTACCGCCGGCTGTCGTCGTTCTGCCGGGTGATCCGCTTCGACCATCGCGGCATGGGGATGTCGTCTCGCATCGGCGCGGACAAGATCACCCCGGCGTGCTGGGCGGAGGACGCCGTCGCGGTGATGGACGCCGTCGGATGCGAGCAGGCGACGATCATCGGATCCGGCTTCACCGCCATGAGTGCGCTGTTCCTGGCGAGCGACCGCCCGCAGCGGGTGTCGAACCTGGTGCTGCTCAACGCGGCCGCGCGAGTGCTGTGGGCGCCCGACTACCCGGCCGGGACGCAGCGCAGCGGCGCTAGTCCGTTCACGACGGTGGCCATGGAACCCGATGCCGTCGAGCAGGGCTTCGACCTGCTCGACCTGATTGCGCCGTCGGTGTCCCGAGACGCTGCTTTTCGCGCCTGGTGGGACGCGGCGGGCAATCGGGCGGCTTCCCCGAGCATGGCGCGCCGGGCGAACCAGGCGCTCATCGATTCCGATCTCAGGGACAAGCTGCCGTTCGTCACGGCCCGAACCCTGGTCATCCACCGCAAGGACCTCGAGTTCGTCCCAGTCGGTCACGGCCGCTACCTCGCCGAGCACATCTCGTGCGCGCGGTACGTCGAGCTGCCCGGTGCCGACGCCCTGTACTGGGTTGGGGACACCGCCCCGATGCTCGCCGAGATCGAGGAGTTCGTCACGGGCAAGCGGGGCGGCGCCGATCCCGAACGCGTGCTCACCACGATCGTGTTCACCGACATCGTCGGTTCCACTCAACGCGCCGCCGCGCTTGGCGACGACCACTGGCGCGACCTGCTCGACAGCCACGACACCGTGGTTCGGCGTGAGCTCCAACGCTTCCGGGGCCGCGAAGTCAACACGGCCGGAGACGGTTTCGTCGCCACGTTCACCAGCCCCAGCGGTGCGATCGACTGCGCGGAGGCGATCGTGGATGCGGTCCGCGGGCTCGGCATCGAGGTCCGCGCGGGCATTCACGCCGGCGAGGTCGAGGTGCGAGGCGATGACATCGCGGGACTGGCGGTCCACATCGCGGCCCGGGTGGCCGCCTTGGCCGGTCCGAGCGAGGTGTTGGTGTCGTCGACGTTGAACGAGATCGTGACGGGGTCGCGCCGGACCTTCGTCGAACGCGGCGACTACGAGCTCAAGGGTGTCCCCGGCTGGTGGAGGCTGCACTCCCTGTCCAGCCGGCTGGGCTAGCCGCAGGCGTAACCCGGATGCGCTAAGCCGTTGCCACGCAATCGGAGTCATTGCATGCGAACCGCCTGCGGTAGTCCGACGGCGTGACGCCGATGATGCGGCGGAAGTGGTGACGCAATAGCGTCGCCGTGCCGAAACCCGATTTGTCGGCCACCCGGTCGATGTCCAGGTCGGTCTCCTCCAGCAGCGTGCGCGCATAGAGCACGCGTTGATCGGTGACCCACTGCATGGGCGTGCGACCGGTCTCCTCGACGAACCGGCGGGCGAAGGTGCGCGCCGACATGCTCGCCCGTTTGGCCAGCGCAGCCACGGTGTGTGGCTTGTCGAGGTTGTCCATGATCCAATCTAGCTGCGGGGCAAAGCTATCCGAGCACCGCACTGGGATGGGCTGCTCGATGTACTGCCGCTGGCCGCCATCGCGTTGGGGCGGCACGACCATGCGACGGGCGATGGTGTTGGTCACCTCGCTGCCGAGTTCACGGCGGACCAGGTGCAGGCACGCGTCGATGCCTGCGGCGGTGCCCGCACTGGTGATCAAGTTGCCGTCATCGACGAACAGCACGTTTCGGTCCACGCGCGCAGTGGGATGGGTGCGCGCCAATTCGTCGGCATGCATCCAGTGCGTGGTGCACGGGCGTCCGTCGAGCAGTCCGGCCGCACCCGCGACGAACGCCCCCGAACAGACGGTCAGGATGATCGCCCCGCCGTCGGCGCCCGCGCGAATCGCCTCGAGCGCCTCCGGCAGATACGGACGCGAACCCGCAATGGCGGGAATGGCGACCAGGTCCGCCCCGACGAGCGCGTCGAGCCCGTAGTCGGGCACCAGCGCGGCGCCCACCGATGTGCGCACCGCCCGGCCCGGTTCGGGTCCGCAGATCTTGAAGTCGAAGTTGGGCACGCCGTCGGCAGAGCGATCGATGCCGAAGACCTCGCAGATCACTCCGAACTCGAAGGGCGCCAGCCCGTCGAGCACCAGCGTCGACACACTCCTAATCATGGCAGTATCTTAACGCACAGTGACTGTACTGCCACTTGTTGGCGGAATATATCCGGCCGAATAATTGCTGCCATGAGTGTGATTCTGACCTTCCTCATCTTGATGGCTCCGTTTGCGGTGGCTGCCCTCATCAGCTGGGCGAGCCACCGCTCGGATCCGAAACGCGCCTGGCTGGCCGCTGCGGCCGACGACCCCGACTGGTACCGAATTCAGCACGACGCCGAAGCCGCCCGCACCCGCTTCGAAACGGCTCCCGCGTGGCCCGTTTCAGGCGTGATGGGCGAACGTCGATAGAAACGCCTCGACCGCTTCGCGGTATTCCAGCGGAGCGTCGTCATGGACCAGATGACCGGCACCGGGCACGTGAAGATACGTGGCCCGAGTGCCGGTCTCTTGCATTTCGCGCATTTGCCCCGGCGGGGTCACGGAGTTGCCCGCCTCGATGAGCAGCCGGGGTACCCGCACCGCCCGCCACTGGTCCCAGTAGTGCCGGGTGCCCCATTCGGCAGCGATCTCGATCCAGCGTTCGGCGTGTCCGTGCAGCCGCCAACCCGTCGCCGTTCGATCGAACGCCTCCAGGAAGTACTGCCCCGCGACGTCCCCGAACTCGTCGAATATCTGCTGGGCGGAGGAGAACTCGACCGGCAGCGCATGAAGCCATGGCTCCCATGGACCCGTGGTTCGGCCTCGGAAGTCCGGGGCCATGTCCTCCACCACCAGCGCCGTCACCAACTCTGGCCGGGCCGCGGCCAGGCACCAGGCGTGCAAGCCTCCCATCGAGTGCCCGACGAGGGTCACCGGACGCTGCAGCGGCTCGAGCGCGGCGGCGAGTGCCGAGACGAACCGCTCCGTGCTGACGGGATGCTCGTCGGCGACGTCGCGCCCGCGATGCCACGGTGCGTCGTAGGTGTAGACCGCACCGTGGGCGGCCAGCCACGGCGTCTGCCGCGACCAGGTGCTGCCGCGTCCCATCAGGCCGTGCACCAGCACGATGGGTGGGCCTTCGCCGGCCCGGTGCGTGAGCAGTTCGGTGGGCATGGCGCAATCTTGCCTGGGAAGTTCGGACCGGCGGGCAGGAGCGCAGCGACCCGGGAAGGCGAGACCGGCGGGCAGGAGCGCAGCGACCCGGGAAGGCGAGGTTGTAGCCTGAACCACATGTCCGTGGTGAAGATCAACGCGATCGAGGTCCCGGCCGAAGCAGGCCCGGAGTTGGAGAAGCGGTTCGCAAACCGAGCCCATGCCGTCGACAAACAACCCGGCTTCCTCGGGTTTCAGCTGCTGCGCCCCGTCAAGGGGGAGAACCGCTACTTCGTGGTGACGCAGTGGGAATCCGAAGAGGCGTTCCAGGCGTGGGCGAACGGTCCCGCGGTCGAGGCGCACGCCGGCCAGCGTGCCAACCCGGTCGCCACCGGAGCTTCACTGCTCGAATTCGAGGTTGTGTTGGACGTTGCAGGATCCAACTCCGAGCAGTAGCGCACGCCGGGTGCGGCGCCGCGCGGTAGGAATCTCGGCGGTCCTCTCGTTGGTGGTTGCGCTGGCTTGCAGCTGCGCGCACACCGGCCCGCCGCCCGCCGAGGCCGCTTACGGCACGCACATCGACCTCAACACTCCCCAGGGCGTGCGGGCCAAACAGACCGTCGACATGATCAACTCGGATTGGCCGATCGGCACCGTCGGAGTACGTACGCTCGCCGTCCCCGAAGAGGTCGACGACATCACCTCGGCCATGGGCCGGCTCTGGTCGGATCGACCGATCACCGTCACCGGGATCGACATGGGGGCGAGCCAAGCCACCCTGCACCTCCGCACTTCGTACGGGGCCGACCAGGACGTCGAATTGCGCACCAACGACGCCGGTTTGGTCGATCGCTTCGAAGTGACCATCCAACCTCCGACGATCAATGACTGGGCCGACGTCGACACTCAGCTGACCAAGTCCGGAGCGCGGTATTCGTACCAGTTGTCGAAGGTGACCAACGGCGTCTGCAGCCGCTTCGCGGGTACCAACGTCGACGATTCGCTTCCATTGGCCTCGGTGTTCAAGCTGTACGTGCTGCTGGCCTTGGCAGAAGCGGTCAGCGCGGGCACCGTGCAGTGGGACGAACAGCTGACCATCACCAAGGAGGTCAAGGACGTCGGGTCGGCCGGCTTCGACAAACTTCCGCCAGGCACCAAGGTCTCGGTGAGAGACGTTGCGCAGAAGATGATCTCGGCGAGTGACAACATGGCCACCGACATGCTGATCAACCGGCTCGGGCATGGCGCCGTGGAGCGGGCCCTGGTCGCGGCCGGCCACCACGACCCGGCTCTGATGACTCCCTTCCCCACCACCCACGAGTTGTTCACCATCGGCTGGGGCAAGCCGGATCTACGCGAAGAGTGGCAGAAGGCGTCGCCCA
The DNA here is from genome assembly GCA_023264755.1 of Mycobacterium sp. Lineage (GTDB taxonomy): Bacteria > Actinomycetota > Actinomycetes > Mycobacteriales > Mycobacteriaceae > Mycobacterium. The sequence goes on from JAHFVB010000121.1 coordinate 9,425, forward strand.
CGGTTCGGGCGCACATGCTCGAACAAACGAATTCCCGGGCCTACGAACCGGATCCGGAGCGGATCTACACGCCGGCCTCACCCTACGGCGTCGAGTGGTTCGGCACGGCTACCGACATCTGTCGCGTGCACGCCGCGTTGCAGTCCGCGGCGGTCGGGCGGGCCGCCCCGGTCAAGGACATCCTCTCGGCCGTGCCCGGAATCGATCTCGATAGGACGAAGTGGCCGTACCTCGGCGCCAAGGGCGGCAACCTGCCCGGCGACCTGTCCTTCAGCTGGTACGCCGTCGACCGGACGGGTCAGCCGTGGGTCGTCAGCTTCCAACTGACCTGGCCGAAGTACCGCAGCCTGGCCGCCGCCGAGTGGGTGTTGTCGATCGCCAAGCAAGCGTTCGGCATGCTGCCCGTCGGCTGACGACTGCGGGGCTCAGCCCGTCGAGCGCAGCGTCCAGGCTTGCCCGCGCAGGTGCATGACGGTCCGGCTGGCGGGGCTGACGTCGATGCGCCAGAACGACTTTGGTGGCGCATCGAGGGCAATCAGGATGGCCGCGCGGATCACCGCCGGGTGGGTGACGGCGACGATCCGGCCGCGCCTGGCCCCGAGTGAGTCCAGCCACCGCCGCACCCGCACCATCACGGCGACGACGGACTCTCCGCCGTGCGGCGCCCCCGCGGGGTCGGTCAACCAGATCGCCAGTTCGGCGGGCAGGACGCCGCCGAGCACGTTTCCCCGCCACGACCCGTGGTCGAGATCGGCCAGCGCCGGTTCCGACTCGGCGCGCAGTCCCAGGAGTTCGGCGGTCTGGCGGGTCCGTTTCTCGGGACCGCACAGCGCGGCGTCGATGGTTCCCAGTTCGGTCGTTGCATCGAGCTGACGGTGCCCCAACGCATTCAGGGGCTCGTCGATGGGAAATCGTCCGGCTGCCATCGCATCCGTCATGCCATGGGAGACGAGGGTCAGCCGGACGACGTCACTCACGCAGGTAGGGGTTCCTTGCGTTTGGACTCCAGCAGCCGCGAACTGAGTGCGGCGAACACCAGCCCAATGGTCGTCCACATGACGACTTGCGTCCCAAGGGAATACAAC
>JAHFVB010000524.1 GCA_023264755.1 Mycobacterium sp.
TACTGAAAACCTTCTGGACCGGACCCGGCGGCTGGACCGACCACCAACTCGACGACGGCACCATCATCTGGACCGCCCCCACCGGCCACCACTACCGCAGCCCACCCCCCGCCGCCCTGTACTTCCCCCACTGGAACACCACCACCCCAGTCCCACCCACCCCGCCAACCCAAACCCCGGGCAGCCAGCGCACCCTGGCCATGCCCCAACGCAAACACCCCCGCCGCACCACCCACACCAACCGCATCCACACCCAACGCCACCACAACCAACACCTGATCGACACCAACCCCGCCCCCTTCTGACGCGCCTCGGCTCTTGGATACTGGAGTCGTGACCGGGCCAGCAGTGCCGGCGCATCGAAGGTGAACCCAACCGGAAAGTCCTTGGCTGCCATGCCGTTACGCACTGAGCCGTTACGCACTGACGACGCCTTCGGTCGGCCGTGCCCCTGTGGGAGCGGATTGGGCTACCAGTCCTGTTGTGGACCGTTGCACCACGGCGAGCGGCTCGCGGCGACGGCGGAACAACTGATGCGGTCGAGATACTCGGCGTTCGCCCGTGGTGACGCCGACTACCTCTTCCGCACCTGGCATCCGCGCACCCGGCCGGCGGAGGTGACCATCGAGGCCGACGTCGTCTGGACCGGACTAGAGGTCACCGACACCGTGGCCGGCGACGTCGCGGACGCCCACGGAGAGGTGGAGTTCACGGCGCACTTCGTAGCGGCCGGGCGCGCCGACAAGATGCACGAGCGCAGTCGCTTCGAGCGCAGGGCCGGCCGCTGGTGCTACGTCGACGGCGTCGTTCGGTAGGGATGCGGGTAGTCCGGTTCCCGGTTCTGAAACGACAGGATGCCCGGGTTCTGGACCACGCCGTCGAGGAGTTCGATGGCGCGCTGGATCGTCTGATCGGCCTGCCACGCCTGGGGTCCGTCGAGCACCGACCGCAGATAGGGCAACAGGGCTTCGCTGATCTCCCAGGTGGCGGAGTTCCACAGGTAGGAGGGGCTGTGGTCGACCGCGTAGTAGGTGATGTTGTCTCCGACGGTGAACGTCGGCTGCTCGAACGTGGTGGGCACCGCCCAGCTGAAACCCATTGCCTCGTCGCAGGATACGTCGATGAGCAGGCTGCCCGGAGGGAACGAGCCGAGCTCGTCCTCGTTGAGGAACACCAGAGGTGAGCTGGGATCCTGCAACACGCAGTTGACGACGATGTCGTGCTCGGCCAGATATCCGGCCAGTGGCACTCGACCCTCGTCGACCAGCGCATGGCTGCGGTCCGGCGATTCGGGATCGTGCTCGAATTGCACGATCTGGGCCGAGTGGATGGGTGAGGCGACCGCGGAAACGCCACGGTTGGTGAGGATGTCGATGTCGTGCACCCCGTGGGCGTTGAGCGCGGTGACGGCCCCGCGGGCGGTGGCGCCGAAGCCGATCACCGCGGCGCGCAAGCGGCGGCCGTAGGTGCCCGTCGTTCCGATGAGCTCCATCGCGTGCAGCACCGAGCAGTAGCCGGCCATCTCGTTGTTCTTGTGAAAGACATGGAGTTTGAACGAGCCGCGGGCGCTCCAGTGGTTCATCGCCTCGAAGGCGATGATGGTCAGCCGCCGGTCGATGGCCTGTTGGGTCAGCTTCGCGCTCTGGACGCAGTGCGGCCAACCCCAGAGCACCTGACCGGTGCGGAGCTCGGCCAGATCGGCGGCCTCCGGCTTCGCCAGCAGGATGACGTCGCACTCGGCGATCAACTGTTCGCGAGTGCGCAGTCCGGCGACCCACGGCAACAGTTGCTCGTCGGACACCCCGAAGCGTTCGGCGTAGCCGTGCTCGAAGTAGAGGTGGTCGCGAATGTCGGGATCGATCCGCTCGAGGTGCTGCGGATGAATCGGCAGCCGGCGTTCGTTCTCCTTGCGAGTCTGGGAGATGACGCCCAGAGTGAGTTGAGGCATGTGCCCTCCACGAGTTGGGGCAAGAACACCTTGTTCACGAATGTCGGGCCCGCGGAGCTGCGGGCCATTCTTGCTTGTTGCCGCTGACTTTACGCCAGCCCGAGGCCAGTTCCCGCGAAATGTCGGGCTAGGTGCGTGGCACTCCGCACGCCGAGTAGACGAACTTGGGGGGCGCATCGAAGGCGAACGAACGCTGAGGCAGCCGGTCGAGCACTTCCGGTGACAGGGGCGATTTGTAGTGCAGCGACATCGAGCCGGAGAACCCCGGCTCGACGACGGAGAGGTCGGGAATGTCGAGGGTCAGGCCGCTCTCGTCGAGCGTCGCCACGATCATCGAGCCAGGCGCGGCCTGCCATTGGTGGTCGACGGTCCGGCCGGCCTTCTTGGGCCCCGCTGACAAGGTGGCGAGCACCCGCTGGTTCGTCACGGCCAGCGCTCCGACGTAGCTGCGGAGATTGCCCTTGGCGGTCTTGCCGGGCACCTTGCCCGAGAACTTGAACGTCACCGGCACGAATTCGGCGAGGTGGATGATCCCCTCGGAGTCGACCGCGGCCCGCATGTCGGCGGGCAGCCTGCCGATGCCGAGCAGCCTGCGCACGAGAACGGCCATAGCCGAAGCGTATCGACTATGGCCGCCCCGCGGTCGCGGTTACTTCTCGGTGCGTCGCTACTTCTGGGCAGGCAGGACGAACTCACCCGTCTTGTCCGTGCTCAGGCACAGCGAGCAGATGTAGGAATCGGCCAGCGTGGACTTCATCATGTCCGGCCGCTCGTAGTCGTGGTGGCACTTGTGGCACTTGAGATGCGCGTCGGACGGGTTGCCGTACTCGTCGTACATCGGCAAGTCGATACCGTCGTCGGTGCGGCGCAGGTAGTACTTGCCCTTGGTCGCGACCGCGAGGATCGGCGGCAGCACCAGGGCCAGGCCGATGGCGACCAGTGGCGAGTACGGCCGGATGGCCTCGCCGAGCCCGCCGAAGAAGGCCAGCACCGAGACGCCCGCCGCGATCAGCATCGAGCCGAAGCCGACCGGGTTGAAGTTGTACAGCATGCCGCGGCGGAACTCCGGCTTCATCGGCGACAGCTTCAACAGGAACTTGTTGAACACGATGTCGGAGGCGACCACCACGACCCACGCCATGCCGCAGTTGGCGTAGAACCCAAGGATCGTGTTGAGGAAGTCAAACATGTTGGCTTCCATCAGGATCAGCGCGATCAGCAGGTTGAAGCCGAGGAACACCAGGCGACCGGGGTAGGTCTTGGTCACCCGGGTGAACGAGTTCGTCCAGGCCAGTGAGCCGGAGTAGGCGTTGGTGACGTTGATCTTGATCTGGCTGATGACCACGAGCACGACGGCCAGCGTCATGGCCAACCACGGGGGCAGGAAGTTCCGGTAGATCTCCAGGAACTGATGCACGGGCTGGTTGGCAATGCCTGCGGACTCGGCCGAACTGGCGATCAGGTACACCGCGAGGAAGAGCCCGACGATCTGCTTGATCGCGCCGAAGATGACCCACCCGGGGCCGGCCAGGAACATCCAGGTCCACCAGCTGCGCTTGTTCTCGGGCGTCTTCGGCGGCATGAAGCGCAGGTAGTCGTTCTGCTCGGCGATCTGGGCGATGAGCGACAGACAGACACCGGCGGCCAGCAGCGTCGAACCGAGGTCGAAGCCCTGGATGTGGTCCTTGCCGGTGTA
>JAHFVB010000525.1 GCA_023264755.1 Mycobacterium sp.
AGACAGCGGCGGGGAAACTAGGGGCGGGGAACTGGTGCACCGGCGGACCGCGGGCCGCCTCGACAATGGTGGGGTGGCAACCCACGATCCAGAACTACAAGCGGCCGTCGCGAGTTATACGCAGCGCACCCGGCCCGGGCCCGTTCACCTCGCGTTCGCCCTCGTGCTGCTGGTTGGCCAGTTCGTCCTGATGCAGGCGATGCTGTTCGTCGTGGGCGTTTCGGTGATGCGCACGGATGTCTGCGCGTACCAGGATTGCGGCGACCTGCGGTGGGCCAACCGGGCGGTGGCGGTGGAGCTGTACGGGGGGTGCGCGCTCGTCGTCGGCTCTGCCGTGCTGGTGGTGTGGCGGCTGGTCAAGGGCAGGCGAGCGCTCGGGATATCGGTGACCGCCTGCGTGCTACAGCTGGTGCTCGGCCTGATCGCGCTGCTGATGATGGGGTTGGCCGGGCCGGCGAACCACTGACGCTGAGCTGCGCAACCTGACGCTGAGCTGCGCAACCCAATCCGGCGGTAGCGGTGCAGGCGGGCCACCAACAGTTTCTCGGCCGGCGTTGACCGCGGTCTACGGCTAGTTGGTCGTCGGTGGTGGTGGTTGGGGTTGTAATGGGTCGTACCACCACCAGTCGGCGCGTTCGCCGGTGGGGCCGGGGCAGGGTGCGACGTTCGGTGGGGGTTGGGTTGGTGGGCGGGCTAGTGCGCCCTGGCGCAGTGGGGTGCCCTCGGCGTCGGTGACGACGAGCTGATCGGCGGGGCCGCTGATGGTCAGGCCGCCCCGATGATGCAGCCGGTGGTGATACGGGCACACCAGCACCAGGTTGTTCAGTTCGGTGGCCCCGCCGTCCTCCCAATGCCGAATGTGATGGGCATGCAAACCCCGGGTGGCCCCGCAGCCGGGCACCACACAGCAGCGGTCGCGGTGCTCCAACGCCCGGCGCAGCCGCCGGCTGACCTGTCGGGTCTCGCGGCCCGCGCCGATCACCTGACCGTGGCGCTCCAACCACACCTCACAGGTGGCGTCGCAGAGCAGGAACCGGCGTTCGTCGTCGGAGAGCAGCGGGCCCAGATGCAGCGCCGCGGACCGGTGCTCGACGTCGAGGTGCACCACCACGGTGGTGCGTTGCCCGTGCGGGCGGCGCGCCACGTCGCTGTCCCACCCGGCCTCGATCAGACTCAGGAACCCATCGACGCGGCCCGGCCACGGCGGCACCCCAACGCCCACGCCCGCGCCGGCACCGGCACCCACACCGTCACCGTCACCGTCACCCGCACCCGCACCGTCACCGGCGCCCTGGCCGTGGTCGCGCTTCCACTGCGCGATGAGCGCATCGTGGTGGGACTGCAGCGCGGCATCGAAGGTCGCGGCCTCGGCGTGCGGCAGGGTGATCTTGAAGGTGGCGGACTGCTCACCCACGGTCGTGCTGATCGCACGCGGCGGCTCGGGCCGCGGACCGGAATCGGATTCGGGTTGGGGTTGGGGTCGCGGTTCCAGCTTGACCGCGGTGCGCAACTGGTTGACCGTGGCGACCTCGGCGAGCTGGGCGTAGTGCTCATCGGAGCCCTGGGCGGCCCGCGCGGCGATGACGCCCACCTGATCCAGGGAGAACCGGCCCTCCCGCATCCCGGCCGCGCAGCGGGGGAACTCGTCGATCCGGTGCGCCACGGTGGCGATGGTGGCGGCGTTGGCCGCTGAAGCGCCGGTCTTCCAGGCCACCAGCGCCGCCACCGACCGGGCACCGGTGGCACCGCACAGCTCGTCGCGGTCGATTTCGGCCACGATCGCCACCACCCGACCGTCGATGGCGTTGCGCTGACCGCTCAACTCCGCCAACTCCTCGAACAACACCGCCAGCCGCTCACCCGGACTCACCTCAGGAGCCAAAGACGCTGCGGGCGCGGACATACCGCCATTCTGGCAGCGGTGTCCGACAATTTCGGCGGCGCGAAGCTCAACGCACGTTGGTCGAGCAGGATCCCTGCGAGAGCCGCGCCGTCGCGTCGTCGAGATTGCGTTGCGCTGCGGGCGTCAGCCCCAGTTCGAGTTCGAACTCGAATCCTCTGATCGCCAGGACGTGCACCTCCGGCAGGCGCTGAAAGCACTGCTGACAGGTCGCCATGATGGCGGGGATCGAGATGGCGTGTGAGGTGAAGCTGAAGTCCAGCTTCGGCTCCGCACGCTCCAATGTGAAGGAGGTGACCGCCTCATCCTTGGTGGCGTCGACGAACAGCACCCGCTTCTTGGTGCTGATCAGCTCGGCATCCTCGAGCAACAGTTGGTAGTTCCGCTGGAGCTCCGCATCGGGGCACCGGCCCTGCGTCTCGAGCCAATCGACGAAGGCCCAGCCCAAGCCGTCGTCTTGCCTGCCCACGTTGCCGATTCCGTAGATCAGGCTGGAACCGTCGTCGAACTCGTCGAGGGTGATCATCGGACGCGTTCGTTGATGACGTTCCCGGCCGGATCACGCACGGTCACGAGCAAGGGCATCTGCCCGAAGGCATGGGTCGCGCAACTGAGGCAGGGATCGAAGGCGCGAATCCCGACTTCGATGGCGTTCATCATCCCCTCGGTGATTTCACCGCGACCCACCAGGTACTCCTCGGCCACCGAGCGCACCGTACGGTTGAGCACCTCGTTGTTGTGCGTCGTCGCAACGATGAGGTTGGCGAAGGTGATGTCGCCCTCCGGGCCGGCGCGGTAGTGATGCAGCAAGGTGCCCCGAGGGGCCTCGACGACCCCGACTCCCTCCCCCACCCAGGCGCCGGGCCCCGGTGTGACGAGCAGCTCGTCGGTGTGTAGCTCGGGATCGCGCAGCAACTCTGCGATCAGCTCGGCGGCATGGAGTACTTCGATGGTGCGGGCCCAATTGGTGTGCAGGGTCATGTTGTTCGGTGCTCCGCCGGTATAGGCGTGGAAACGCTCCAACGCCTCCGCAGCGAGCGGCGTGGACAGTGTCTTCGTGACGTTCATCCGCGCGAGCGGACCCACCCGGACCGAGCCCTTCGCCCTGCCGAGCTCCTTGAGGAAGGGGAACTTCATATAGCTCCACTCCTCGACGGCTTCGGAGAAGTGATCGAGATAGTCGTGATAGTCGAATTCCCGGACGACGTGCTTGTGTTCGTCGACGACGCGCAGCCTGCCGTGGTAGTAGTCGACGTTGCCGTCGGAGTCGACGAGGGACATGTTGAGGGCGGGTACGTTCGCGAAGCCGTCCACCGCGCTTCGGTGCTTCGCGTGGAATTCGTAGAACAGGCGTAGCCCGTCCTGGGCGTAGTCCAGAACGTCGTCGATCGACGGAAGTCCCTCCTCGCCGTTGAGCAGCCGGTCGCATTCGGCCCGGCTCAGATTCTTGTCGACGCCACCGGGCACCGAGTTGATGCCGTGCATCCTCCTGCCGAAGACGGTCTTGATGACCTCCTGACCCCATTTGCGCAGCATGATCACTCGCCGCATCAACTCGGGATCCGCCTCGATGAGGCCGAGTAGGTTGCGCTGCTCCGGCGCGGCATCCATCCCGAACATCATTTCGGGGACCACCAGATAGAAGTACGCCGTGGCATGGGATTGCAGCATCTGGGCGTAGTGGCCCAGCCGGCGGACCTTCTCCGCGGTCGGCGTCAAACCCGGCCCGCCTGCCCCGGTGG
>JAHFVB010000122.1:0-3143 GCA_023264755.1 Mycobacterium sp.
GGTGGCCAGCGGGCCGAGCGTGTAGAAGGGAGCCTCCTCGCAGCGTTCCTCCTCGAGGCGGACGTTCTCGACGATCTTGTGCATGGGCACGTGCCCGGGTCCTTCGATCATCACCTGCACGCCATGGGCTTTCGCGATGGTGGTGAGCTCGCCGAGGGTGCGCAGCTCGGCGAACTGCGCCTCGTCGTTGGCGTCTGCGACGGACCCCGGCCGCAGCCCGTCGCCGAGTGAGAAGGTCACGTCGTAGCGGGCCAGGATTTCGCAGAGCTCGGCGAAGTGGGTGTAGAGGAACGACTCCGTGTGATGCGCCAGACACCAGGCCGCCATGATCGAGCCGCCGCGGCTGACGATGCCGGTGACGCGCTTGGCCGTCAGCGGGATGTAGCGCAGCAGCACGCCCGCGTGCACGGTCATGTAGTCGACGCCCTGCTCGCACTGCTCGATCAGGGTGTCGCGGTACAGCTCCCAGGTCAGCTTGGTCGGGTCGCCGTTGACCTTCTCCAGGGCTTGGTACATCGGCACCGTCCCGACCGGGACGGGGGAGTTGCGCAGGATCCACTCCCGCGTCTGGTGGATGTCGCGGCCGGTGGAGAGATCCATGATGGTGTCGGCGCCCCAGCGGGTGGCCCACACCATCTTGTCGACTTCTTCGCCGATCGACGACGTCACCGCCGAATTGCCGATGTTGGCATTGACTTTCACCGCGAACGCCTTGCCGATGATCATCGGCTCGGCCTCGGGATGGTGGTGGTTGGCCGGGATCACCGCCCGGCCGCGGGCCACCTCGTCGCGCACCAGCTCGACGGGCACGCCCTCGCGCAGCGCGATGAACTCCATCTCGGCGGTGAGCTCACCTGCGCGGGCCCGCTGCAGCTGGGTGCCCCGGTCGCGAATCACTCCGGGCCGGGGAGCCAAGCCCCGGGCCAGGTCGATGGCGGTGTGCTCGTCGGTGTACGGACCGGAGGTGTCGTATAGGTCGAGGTGTTCGCCGTTGGACAGACTCACCCGACGGAACGGCACTCGGCCACCGCCGACGGCCTCCCGGTAGACCTTCGAGCTGCCCGTGATGGGGCCAGTCGTGATGGATGCGATGGGGTCGGAAACAGCAGTCATCTCAGCACTCCCTACGCCGGCATTACCCGGTCAGGTTCATACGGTCGACGGCACCGGTCGATCGCTCGACCCCAGCCGTCCTCTCAGCGCACTTGGTGTGTGCTCCCGCGCGGACGTGCCCAACGTACCGCAGTGCGACCGAACTCACCCGCGGCGTGGCCGACTCGGAATTGCCCGGAGAAGATTTGTATAGCTAACATATGTGTTTTGGGCGAGCGACCAAGCCGATACGACGAAGACGACTGAGACTGAGATGACCAAGCCACCCATCATCGGGGAACCCGACACCGCCCTGGCCGAGACGGCCGGCAGGCGCAGCCGCATGGATCACGACCACCCGCACTACAAGTGGGTGGTGTTGTCCAACACGACACTCGGCACGCTGTTGGCCACCATCAACGCCTCGATCGTGCTGATCTCGCTACCCGCGATCTTCCGCGGCATCGGGCTCAACCCGCTGGCCCCCGGCAACGTCGGCTATCTGCTCTGGATGCTGATGGGATACCTGGTGGTGACCGCGGTGCTGGTGGTGCCCTTCGGCCGGCTAGGCGACATGCTGGGCCGCGTCCGCATCTACAACTGGGGCTTCGTGGTGTTCACCGTCGCCGCGGTCGCCCTGTCCTTCGACCCGTTCCACCTGGGCGGCGGGGCGCTCTGGCTGATCGGATGGCGGGTGGTCCAGGGCGTCGGCGGCGCAATGCTCATGGCGTCGTCGTCGGCCATCCTGACCGACGCCTTCCCGGCCAACCAGCGCGGCATGGCGCTCGGCGTCAACATGGTGTCCGCCGTCGCCGGCTCCTTCCTGGGCCTGCTGATCGGCGGTTTCCTGTCCGAATGGCACTGGAAGGCCATCTTCTGGGTCGGCGTGCCCATCGGCATCGCCGGCACGATCTGGAGCATCCGGTCGCTCAAGGAGCTCGGCGCGCGTACGCCTGGCCGCCTCGACTGGGCCGGCACCCTGACCTTCGGCGTCGGCCTGACCGTGCTGTTGGCCGGCATCACCTACGGCATCCAGCCCTACGGCGCGGCCACCACCGGCTGGACCAACCCGTTGGTGCTCGGTGCCATCGGTTTCGGGCTGCTGTTGCTGGTGGCGTTCTGCTTCGTCGAACTGCACGTCGCAGCGCCGATGGTCGACGTCCGACTGTTCAAGTCCGCCTCGTTCGGCATGGGCAACCTCGCCGGCCTGATGTCCTCCATGGGCCGGGGCGGCCTGCAGTTCATGCTCATCATTTGGCTGCAGGGCATCTGGCTTCCCTTGCACGGCTACAGCTTCGAGTCCACTCCGCTGTGGGCAGGCATCTACCTGCTGCCGATCACCGTCGGCTTCCTGGTGGCCGGCCCCATCGCCGGCTCGCTGTCGGACCGTTTCGGGGCGCGGCCGTTCACCGTTGGCGGCATGCTGCTGATGGCGGCGACCTTCGTTGCGCTGGTGCTGATTCCGGTGAACTTCGACTACTGGGTGTTCGCGATCCTGGTCTTCCTCAACGGGCTCGGCGGCGGCATCTTCACCGCCCCCAACACCGCCGCCATCATGTCGAGCGTGCCCGCCGCGCAGCGAGGCGCGGCGTCGGGCGTGCGCGCAACGTTCTTCAACGCCGGCTCGTCGCTGTCGATCGGCGTCTTCTTCTCGCTGATGATCGTCGGGCTGGCCCACTCACTGCCCTCGGCGATGAGCACCGGGTTGCAGCAGCAGGGCGTGCCGGCCTCGGTCGCACACGACGTGGCCAACCTGCCGCCCGTCGGCAGCCTCTTCGCGGCGTTCCTCGGCTACAACCCGATCGCCGAACTGCTGGCCCCTTCGGGCGCGCTACAACAGCCGGGGGTGAACGCCGCCGCGCTCACCGGGCAGACGTTCTTCCCCGAACTGATCACCGTGCCCTTCCACTCCGGGTTGACCGTGGTCTTCATCGCGGCCGCCGCGATGATGCTGATCGGAGCGGTGGCCTCGTTGTTCAATCCCGGCAAGTACGCCACCGCACCGGGCGCCGACAACGCCGCCTAGTTGCCGTCCGCAGGGCACCCGCGGG
>JAHFVB010000122.1:3153-10472 GCA_023264755.1 Mycobacterium sp.
TAAGGTCGGGGGACCAGGGCGATGGGGGCGTAGTACGTGGATCGGGTGGACTTCGGCCCATACCAGCTGTTGAACCTGCTCGGCCGGGGCGGAATGGGCGAGGTCTACCGCGCCTACGACACCACGACCGACCGGGTGGTCGCCATCAAGGTCCTTCCGCCGCAGCTGGCCGAGGACCAGGGCTTTCAACAGCGCTTCCTGCGGGAGGCCCGAATCGCGGCGAGCCTCAACGACCCGCACGTGGTGCCCATCCACCGCTTCGGCGAGCTCGAAGGTCGGCTCTACCTCGACATGCGGCTCATCGAGGGCTCCGACCTCGCCACGGTGCTCAGCCACGGTCCACTGGCCGCCGCACGCGCGGTCCACGTCATCGCGCAAGTCGCGGCCGCGTTGGACGAGGCCCACCGGGTCGGACTGGTGCACCGCGACGTCAAACCGTCGAACATCCTGTTGGCCGCCCGCGACTTCGCCTACCTGATCGACTTCGGCATCGCCCGGGCCGTCGACGAGACCAGCATCACCGCTACCGGCCACACCGTCGGATCCGTGGCGTACATGGCGCCCGAGCAGATCAACTCCGGACAGGTCGACGCCCGCACCGACGTGTACGCCCTGGCCTGCGTGCTCTGCCAATGCCTCACCGGTCAGAAGCCGTTCCCGGGAGCGACGCTGGGAGCCCAACTCTCGGCGCACCTGCTCAACGCTCCGCCCCGTCCGTCCCTGGCGGGGGTACCGCCCGCCTTCGACGACGTGATTGCGATCGGCATGGCCAAGGACCCCGCGGCGCGCTTCCAGACCGCCGAGCAGTTGGCCCGAGCGGCCGCCGCCGCACTGAACGCACCCGTGCCGTACAGCTCGTCGGCGGCCACCCAACCCTGGCTGGGCCGGCCCGAATTCGCCCATCCGCCAGTTGCATTCCCGTCGGCGCCCAGGCCGGCCAGCCCGCCGCCGGGGCGTGCCGGCTGGTGGCGCCGCCACCCCGTCGCACTGACCGCCGCGATCACCGCAGTCGTCACCACGATCAGCATCGCGGCGCTGATCCTCGGCCACCGCGACCACTCCGACGCCGGCGTCGCGGCCCACCCGACCGACGTGGACACCCTGTTGCTGGACGCCGGGGAAGTGCAGAGCGTGCTCGGTGAGGGCGACATGGCAGTCATCGGTCGCGGTGACACCCCGGCTGCCGACGACCCCCGATACGTGCTGACGCCCACCGAATGTCAAGCGATCACCAACTCCGCCGTGGTGTTTCGCGACGAGGACTTCCTCCAATTCCGCGAAGAACGGTTGCTCGCCGGGTCCGACGACATCCAACCCCAGGTCGACCAATTGGTGGTTCGGTTTGCCACGCCGAAGGCCGCGGTCACCGCGTTCGAGTCGTTGGCCAAGGTGTGGGGGTCGTGTGTGAACCGCGCGGTCGTCAACACCGATACCCAGGACGGGTCGACCGAGACCAATCTGTTTCGGGACTTCGCCGATTCCGACGGTGCAGTGTCGTTCGTGCGGACCGTCAAGGAGGCCCCGGGCTTTGCCTGTCAGCAATACCTGACCAGCAAGGCCGAGTTCGTCATCGACGTGAGTGCGTGCGGCAATCAGCTCGCCAACGAAGCACAGACCATCGGAACCAAGATCGCTCAACGGATTTCGAGCTAGCCATGGCAGGAGGCGAGAGGTGGCAGTGAGCAGGCGCGACGTGATCGCCATGGTCGCGATCGTGAGCTGTGCGATGGTCGCGATCACCATCACCGCGGTAGTGGTGACCAGCCGGCGCCCGACCGCGGCGACGGTCGTCCCCACCAAGGAGGCGCTGCTACCCACGCTCGACGACGTACTGCTGGACCCAGGCGCGGTCCGGGGCGTGCTCGGCGGCGGCGACCTGAGGCTGAACAGCGCGGACAACCTGCTGCTGCCACCGCTGGGCGCTCAGCTCGCGGTGACCCCGCCGGAATGCCTTGCGGTGGCCACCCTTGGGGACGGCACGGCGTATTCGGACGTCAAGTGGTTGTCGGCGCGCCGGTCGGTCATCGTTCCGATCACCGACGTGCCAGGGGCGCCGGTCACGGTGATGCAGAGCGTGGTGATCATGCCGTCACCGGCCGTCGCGAGCTCGTTCGTGGACCAATCGCTGGCCTCCTGGCGCCGCTGCCAGGGCCAGACGTACCACTTCGGTCCCGACGCGACGGCGCGGTTCGTCGCCAGTGCAGTCGACGAGGTCGACGGCACGGTGGTGGCGCGTTCGGTGCAGGTCGACGTGCCCAGCTACCTGTGCGTGCACGCATTGGCCGCGCACTCGCGCTACGTAGTGGAGGTCCGCACCTGCGGGACGCCCGTCGACAAGGCCGCCAAACTCATCACGAAGCTCACCGCGAAGCTGCCGAGTTAGGGTCTCCAGTAAGCCGGTAGCACGACGGAGGGCAGGGGACATGGACCGGGACTTCGGCCCATACCAGCTGTTGAACCTGCTCGGCCGGGGCGGAATAGGAGAGGTCTACCGCGCCTACGACACCACGACCGACCGGGTGGTCGCCCTCAAGCTGCTGCCCCCACACCTCGCCGAGGACGAGCAGTTCCAACAGCGCTTCCTGCGCGAGGCGCGCATCGCCGCCGGACTCAACGAACCTCACGTCGTCCCGATTCACCGTTACGGCGAAATCGACGGCCGACTCTACGTCGACATGCGGCTCATCGAGGGGTGGGATCTGCAGGCGGTGCTCGCCCACGGTCCCATCGCGCCCGAGCGGGCGGTCGTCATCGTCGACCAGGTGGCCGCCGCGCTCGCAGCCGCCCACCGGGCCGGGCTGGTGCACCGCGACGTCAAGCCGTCGAACATCCTGCTGACGGACCGCGACTTCGCGTATCTGATCGACTTCGGCATCGCCCGCGCGATGGACGAAACCAGCCTCACCAACACCGGACAGGCCCTGGGCTCGATCGCCTACATGTCCCCGGAACGGTTCGCCACGGGCCAACTCGATGGCAGCGCCGACGTGTACGCGCTGACGTGCGTGCTGTACGAATGTCTCACCGGCCAGCGCGCCTACCCCGGGTCCAGTCCCGCGGAGTTGCTCGCCGCCCACATGTTGACGCCCCCACCGCGCCCGTCCTCCTTCGGCTTCCCGGTGCCGCTCGACGGCGTCATCGCAACCGGCATGGCCAAGGACCCCGCGGCCCGTTACCGCTCACCCGACGAGCTGGCCCACGCCGCCCGCGTCGCCCTCGGGTTGGCCGGGCCGAGCCTTGCCCCGCCGTGGCCGCAGGGCTTCACATCGGCCCCGACGATGTTGGGGCCCATGCCGTTCGGCGGTCCGGCGGTGGCGCCCCAGCCAGCCGCCGCACCGTGGTGGCGGCGCCACCCCGGGCTGCTCGGCGGCTGCGCCGCCGCTCTGGTCGTCGCCGTGGTCGTCGCCACGACGGTGCTGGTGACCCAGCGCGGCGGCGACGCCAAGTCCGAACCGGCCTCCGCTGGTGCAGCCTTGCCGGCCAAGACCACCGACATCGACGAATTGCTGCTCGGGGCAACCGAACTCAACGCCATCCTCGGACAGCAGGACATGGTCGTCACCGCACGCGCCGACCACGCCCCCGACGGGGACGACCTCGCCAAGGTCAGCCCACCGCGGTGTGATCCGGCGCCGGGCAACGTCACCGCCCAGCAGCTCGACGACACGGGGGTCCAGCAGGTCCGCACGATGTCCGTCTTCGGGCCCAGCAACGACTACCTTCCGAACGTCGCCGAAGACGTCTATCAATTCCCCGCCGACCAAGGCGCCCGCGCCTTCTTCGAAGAGCAGGCCAAGACCTGGGGGGCGTGTCTGAACCAGGACGTCGCGTTCACCTATCCCTACGACGGGGGCACCGACACCAGCCGGTTCTCCGAGCTGGTCCGCGACGACGACGCGTTGACCGTGCACCGCACGCTCAAGGAAGCGCCGCAAGGGTATTCCTGTCAGCAGGCGCTCGTCGTCAAGGGCCGATTCATCGTCAACGCCAGAGCCTGCAGCTTCTCGCTCACCGACCAGGGCAGAGTCGTCGTGACCCGAATCGCCGACAAGATCCCGCCGGGCGCGCGGCCGGCGGCGGCAACGCCGAAGCTGCCCAAGCTCCAGAGCATGATGCTCGACGCCGGCGCCGTCGGTGAGCTCGTCGGAACCGAGTTCAGGAAAGTCGACGAGGATGCCTCGCTCGCTGCGCCATCGGGTTCGGACTACGCGGCGAACCCTCCCGGGTGCGCACCGGTGGCCACCGTCGCCATGTCCACCAGCTATGCCAACATCGCCTGGCTGGCGGCCCGCCGCGCCGAGCTGACCCCCGTCGCGCAGTCCCGGACCAGTCCGGTGACCGTCAACGAGGCCCTCGTGTTGACCGCTTCGCCCCAGGTTGCGGCCAAGTTCCTGGAAGATTCGACCGCGGGCTGGCAACACTGCCTCAACCAGGTGTTTCGCCTCGGCACCCGGGCCGTCGTCGGGTTCGTCGTCCGCGACGTCCAAGCGCTTCCCAACATGGTGAGCTCGCGCTCGGCTCAACAGGGCCTGGAGACGTACGCCTGTACGCACCTACTGGCGGCCAAGGGGGCCTACCTGGTCGAGACCCACGCGTGCGGGGGCCCGCCTCCGGACGTCAAGGCGTTGGCCAACCAGCTGATGGCCAAGCTCCCCGGCTAGTCCAGGTCGACGAGCACCGGGGCGTGATCGCTCGGTGCCGGCGTGCCCTTCTTCCCGGGTTTGCGTTCGTCACGGGCGATCTCGGCGTGCGTCACCCGATCGGCGAAAGCCGGTGAACCCAAGATGAAGTCGATGCGCATGCCCTGCCGCTTGGGGAACCGCAGCTGGGTGTAGTCCCAGTACGTATACGTGCCGGGGCCCGGAGCGAAGGGGCGCACCACGTCGGCGTACTTGGCGTCGACCATCGCTGCGAACGCCGCCCGCTCGGGCTCGGTGACATGCGTTGCACCCTTGAAGAACTCGACGTCCCAGACGTCCTCGTCGGTGGGCGCGATGTTCCAGTCGCCGGTCAGCGCGATCGGGGCGGCCGCATCGTCGGCCAGCCAGCCGGCGGCCGTGTTACGAAGTGCGGCAAGCCAATCCAGCTTGTAGGCGTAGTGCGGGTCCTCGACGGTGCGTCCGTTGGGCACGTACAGGCTCCACACCCGCACACCGGCGCAGGTGGCGCCCAGCGCCCGCGCCTCGGGCAGGTCGTTCCACTGGGGCTGACCCTCGAAGCCGAGCTGCACGTCCTCGAGCCCGACACGGGACGCGATGGCAACCCCGTTCCACTGGTTGAAGCCGACGTGGGCGACGTCGTAGCCCAGCGCCGCGAAGGGCATCGTCGGAAACTGTGCGTCGGTGCACTTGGTCTCCTGCATCGCCAGCACGTCGACATCGGCGCGGGCCAACCAGTCGGTGACCCGGTCGATGCGCGAGCGAATCGAGTTGACGTTCCAGGTGGCCAGCCGCACGGGCTAGAGCGTACGGCCGTCGACGTAACGCACGCGGTGCCGGGTAGTGAAGCCCATCGACCGGTACAGACTGAGCGCCGCCCCGTTGTCGGCCAGCACCTGAACGTAGGCGCGGGTCGCCCCGCGGCCGGCGGCCCAGTCCAGCAGGGTCGAGCACACCGCCCGGCCGTACCCCCTGCGCCGCTGGTCGGGGGTCACCGCGACAGCCGCCAGCCCGGCCCACCGGGTGCCGTCGGGGGCCGTCGTGACAGCGCCGCGCCCGACCGCCGCGGCCGCATGCGTCGCGAAACCGAGCTCGCCGTCGAGCACCGCGGCCAGCACGTCGACGTCGATGGTGCGCTGGTAGATGCGCAACCACTGCTGATCCGGGCGCGCCGCGACGTCGACCGGCTCGGTCGACGTGGGCTCGATCGCCCTGGTCATCACCAGCACCTCCGGGGCGCTCGCCACGCCGACGGGTAGCAGTACCAGTCGTTCGGGCACCGCCAGCCACGGCGTGACGGCCCGCTCGCGGTACCAGTCGAGAATCGCGGGCAGGGCGGTCAGGTTCGCGCCGAGCTCGAGCGGAACGGCGGAATTCGCCCGCTGACTGACCCCACCACTGAACCGCAGCAGCCAGCCGTCCAACCACTGCTGCTCGAGCCCCGGCCAGGCCAGCGCCGTGGCGTGCTCGAGCTGGCGGATCTCCGACGTGCGTACCGGCGCGGCCGGAATCTCACGCACCGCCACCACGTCGGCCGGAGCGACGTCCACCAGCTCAGCGGCCTTGGTGCGCACCCGGATGGTCGGAGTCGACTCGACCAGGTGACCGACGACGTCGGTCATCGGCGGTTCGGATCCGGCAGGCAACCGGTAGCGCAGGCTGACCCGGCTACCCACCGGGGGAAGGTGCGGCACGTCCGCTACTCCCACGTCGCTGCGCTCCCAGCCGCTACTCCCACGTCGCTGCGCTCCCAGCCGCCGGGCGCCCTAGTGCCCGAACGGATCGGGATCCTCGCCCGGTGTCCAACTCAACCCCGGAACGCCCCACCCGTGTGACTTCACGCACCGTTTGGCGGCCCGCGCATGCCGGCCGATGAGTCGATCGAGGTACAGGAATCCGTCCAGGTGGCCCGTTTCGTGTTGCAGCATCCGCGCGAACAACCCGGTGCCCTCGAGCGTGACCGGGTTGCCGTCGGCATCCAAGCCCGTCACCCTGGCCCAACTGGCCCGGCCGGTCGGAAACGATTCGCCCGGCACCGAAAGGCAACCCTCGTCGTCGGACTCGGGGTCGGGCATCGTCTCGGGTACCTCGGAGGTCTCCAGCACCGGATTGACGACGACCCCGCGCCTGCGGGTGCTGCGGCCCCGCTCGTCGGCGCAGTCATAGACGAACACGCGTTGGGAGACGCCGATCTGATTGGCGGCCAGGCCCACTCCGTTTGCTTCGTCCATCGTCTCGTAGAGATCGGTGATCAGCTCGGAGAGCTCGGCGGGCAGCGAACCGTCGGCTCCCACCGGTACGGGAGTGGTGGCGGTGTGCAGGACGGGATCTCCGACGATCCGGATGGGTACGACGGCCATGAGGGAAAAGCGTAGCGAGCAATCTTCGATGATCCGACTCGCGGGTAACGATCACGGCTCAACTCCCGCTGCCGTGGTTCAATGTTGGCCGACAGCACCGGAATGTGCCCGGGTTCGAGTTCGACTTTGCGGAAAGGGTCCCGAGGAGCAATGGACGGCGCCATGGCGACGACTGAGCCTTCTGGGGACGATGCTGCCCTCACCGATGGGCTGACTCGCCGCGAACACGACATTCTGGCCTTCGAACGGCAGTGGTGGAAGTACGCCGGTTCCAAGGAAGACGCCATCAAGGAACTGTTCT
>JAHFVB010000526.1 GCA_023264755.1 Mycobacterium sp.
ACTACTTCGACGGCACGGTCAACGACTCCGACGGCAATCCCGTGACGATTCCGAACGCCATCTGCATGCACGAGGAGGACTACGGAATCTCCTGGAAGCACACCGACTTTCGCACCGGAGAGGTCGAGGTGCGGCGCTCGCGGCGGTTGGTCATCTCGATGATCTGCACCGTCGGCAACTACGAGTACGGCTTCTTCTGGTACCTGTACAACGACGCCTCGATCGAGGTCGAGGTTAAGTTGTCCGGGGTGCTGACCACGGGCGCCGTCGCCGACGGAGAGGTGCCGCGCTGGGGTAAGTTGGTGGCGCCCAACATCTACGGGCCCAACCACCAACACTTCTTCAACTTCCGGCTCGACATGAGCGTCGACGGCCCGGGGAACAGCGTGTACGAGGTGGATTCGATTCCCGAGCCCGACCCGGCGCTCAATCCGCATCACAACGCCTGGATCACCCGTGACACGCTGGTGGCCTCGGAGGCCGAGGGCGCCAGGGATTGGGACTGGAAGACCGGCCGCTACTGGAAGATCGCCAACCCGTCCAAGAAGAACGAATTGGGCACTCCGGTGGCCTACAAGCTGGTGCCGAGGGAAATCGTACCGGTGATGGTTCAGGAGGGGTCCTACATCTACGACCGGGCCCGCTTCGTCCAGCACAACCTGTGGGTGACCAAGTACGACCCGACGGAGATGTTCGCCGCCGGCGACTACATGTACCAGTCCGCGGACGCGCAAGGGCTACCCGAGTTCGTCGCCGACGACGCACCGCTGGAGGACACCGACGTGGTGCTCTGGTACACGTTGGGCGCACATCACGTGGTTCGACCGGAAGACTGGCCGGTGATGCCGTGCGCCTACACGGGATTCCATTTGAAGCCAATCGGATTCTTCGACGGGAACCCGGCGCTCGACGTGCCCCCTTCGCCCCCGAAGGCCTGCCACGGCGCACACCACGCGGGGTTGCCCGTGGCCGAGCGGGCGCAGGAGTCCTGACCCCGGCCCGCCGCGTTCGGAGTTCAGCCGAACTGGGCCAGGATTCGTCGTAGCTCCGCGCGGTCCCGTTCGTCGAGCGGGGCCAGTACCCGGTGCTCGGCCGTGCGGATGCCCTCGTCGGTGCGCGCGAGCAGCGCCATGCCCTCCCGGGTCAGCTCGGCGGGCAGGGCGCGTCCGGCGGCCACCGAGGCGGGGCGGCTGACCAGTCCGCGGTCCTGAAGGCCGCGCACGACGATGTTCATCGCCTGTGGGGAGACCATGACGTCGCGGGCCAGCTCGGCGTTGGACTGCCCCGGGGAGTGGGCCAGGATCCGCATGCAGACGTATTGCGGGAAGGTCAGCTCGAGCGGATCCAGGGCGGTGGCCGTCACTTCGTTGCGCAAGGCCGTGAAGAGCCGATTCAGCAGGTAGCCAAGCGGCTGGTCGACGCCATCGGTCATGTCAACCATCTTGACACATCTCAATCAGATTGATACACAGGAGCCATGACTGGTGCCACCGATGAGATGTTCGATTCCGCCTACCGTGGCGAGGCCGAAGAGCTGGGCGTCGGCACCAAGCCGCCGTGGAGCATCGGCGAACCGCAGCCGGAGCTCGCCGCGCTGATCGCCGCGGGTCGGTTCCACGGCGTGGTGCTCGACGCGGGCTGCGGCGAGGGCGCCGTCGCACTGGCGCTGGCCGAACTGGGTTTCACGACGGTGGGGCTGGACCAGTCGCCGACCGCCATCGAGCTGGCCCGCGCGGAGGCGGCCCAGCGCGGGCTGGCCAATGCCAGCTTCCACGTCGCCGACATCAGCTCGTTCACCGGCTACGACGGTCAGTTCGGCACCATCGTCGACTCGACGCTCTTCCATTCCATGCCGGTCGAACTGCGTGACGGCTATCAGCAGTCGATCGTGCGGGCCGCCGCGCCAGGGGCATCGTATTTCGTGCTCGTCTTCGACCGGAATGCCATGGGCGCCGGACCGGTCAATGCCGTGACCGAGCAAGAGCTTCGCGACGTGGTGGGCAAGTACTGGGTCATCGACGAGGTCTGCCCGGCCCGAATCCACGCCAACGTGCCCGAGCGCACCGCCGAGCAGTTCCGCTCCTTCGCCGGGGCCGACGTCCGTGACGAGGCCAACGGGCGCATGTCGGTCGGCGCCTGGTTGCTGGCCGCTCATCTGGGCTAGCCGCCCGACCCGCACTACCCGTTGGCGCCCCCGGTCCAGCCATTTGGCAGGATTGGGGGTGCCGTCTGGTCTCGTGCCGGATGGCGACGTCGGGCATGGACCCGCGTGTGCCCGAACCCGAAGGGAGCCACAATGGCGGTGCCTGGAGCTGGCTCAGCCGGCCAGACTGCCCCGTATCGCCCGATGTACTCCCGCGTCGTCCTCAAGTTGGGCGGGGAGATGTTCGGCGGTGGGCAGGTGGGCCTCGACCCCGACGTGGTCGCACTCGTCGCCCGCCAGATCGCCGAGGTGGTGCGCAGCGGCGTGCAGGTCGCCGTCGTCATCGGCGGCGGCAACTTCTTCCGCGGCGCGCAGCTTCAACAACGCGGCATGGAACGCACCCGCTCGGACTACATGGGCATGCTCGGCACGGTGATGAATAGCCTTGCGTTGCAGGACTTCCTGGAAAAGGAAGGTATCGCCACCCGAGTGCAGACCGCGATCACCATGGGCCAGGTGGCCGAGCCCTACATTCCGCTGCGGGCCCGTCGGCACCTGGAGAAGGGCCGCGTGGTGATCTTCGGCGCCGGCATGGGACTGCCCTACTTCTCCACCGATACCACCGCTGCGCAACGGGCCCTGGAGATCGGCGCCGAGGTAGTGCTGATGGCCAAGGCCGTCGACGGCGTGTTCACCGACGACCCGCGCAAGAACCCCGATGCCGAACTGTTGACCGCCGTCACCCACCGCGAGGTCATCGATCGCGGACTCCAAGTCGCAGACGCCACCGCGTTCAGCCTCTGCATGGACAACGCCATGCCGATCCTGGTGTTCAATCTCCTGACCGACGGAAATATCGCGCGTGCAGTCGCAGGTGAGAAGATCGGAACACTGGTTACCAGCTGACGGGTGGTTTGGGCGAGCGACAGCGACGGGAGATAGAAAAGTGATCGACGAGACCCTCTTCGATGCAGAGGAAAAGATGGAGAAGGCGGTGTCGGTGGCGCGCGACGACCTTTCTGCCATCCGCACCGGTCGAGCCAATCCCGGCATGTTCAATCGAATCAAGATCGACTACTACGGTTCGCTGACACCGATCACGCAGCTGTCCAGCATCAACGTTCCCGAGGCGCGGCTCGTCGTCATCAAGCCGTACGAGGCAAGCCAGCTGCGCAACATCGAGGACGCAATCCGCAATTCCGACCTCGGCGTGAATCCGGGCAACGATGGCAACGTCATTCGCATCTCGATTCCTCAGCTGACCGAGGAGCGTCGGCGCGACCTCGTCAAGCAGGCCAAGTCCAAGGGCGAGGACGCCAAGGTCACCGTGCGCAACATCCGGCGCAAGGCGATGGAGGAGTTGGCCCGCATCAAGAAGGACGGCGAAGCGGGCGAAGACGAGGTCGGCCGGGCCGAGAAGGACCTAGACAAGTCCACCGCGACGTACATCGCGCAGATCGACGAGTTGGTCAAGAACAAAGAAGGC
>JAHFVB010000123.1 GCA_023264755.1 Mycobacterium sp.
CACTTTGCGCCAGCCGTGCGGCGTGTCGGGAAATCCATGCAGACACAAGGCAATCGGCGCGTCCGCGGCTCCCCATTCGAGCACGTGCAGCCGACCGTCCGCGGTGTGCACGTCGAACTCGCGCGGCTCCGTCACCGCTGGGCGCCTAGACGGGTTCGAACTTGGAGATCAGCCACTTGTCGCCGATCTTGTCCAAGGTCACCCGAACGGTCGACGCGGTGCCGGTGGGGGCGTCGCCGCCGATGGCCACGGTCTGGTCTACGAACACCAGCACCACCGCATGGTTCTGCTCGGCCGAGACCGAGGCTACGGCGGGCACGTTCGCGACCGCTGAGATCTGCTTCTGCTTGGCACCCGGGATCACGACGTCGGTGGTCAGCGACGTGTACGAGTCGAGGAATTGTCCGGTGAGCAACTTGCGTGCGTCGGTCAATTGTCGTTCGACGGTGTTGGGCTGGTACGACAGCAGCGCGACCGTGCTGTCCTTGGCCACCTGCATCGACTCCGCCCGCGCGTTGGCCACGTCACTGGCCGAGTTGTCGACGAACTTGAGCCACCCGGCCACCAGCGCCAGGAGCAGCGCCAGCGTCGGGAGCACGCCGTAGGCGACGACCCTGGCCCAGTCGACCTTGCGGCCGGGCGCTTCGGCCGCGACTTCCTGAGGCTCGTCGGCCTCAGCGGCTTCGTCAACCTTGTCGGCTTCGTCGGCCTTGTCAGCTTCAGCGGCCTTGTCAGCTTCAGCGGCCTCGGCGGCTGGGGTGGCTTCCGTCGCCTCGTCGGCTTCGGTGAGCTCCTTCGCCTCGGTGCCCTGATCCGATGGCTCGACCGGAGTGGCCTCGTCAAGCGTGGTCGCTTCTTCGTCGGGCGTCTTGGTCACTGTACGAACTCCACGTTGGAAACCTTCGCCTCGTCGCCGACCTTTTGCACGGTGATGCGCATTCGCCAGGCTCGCGGCGGCTGTTCGGGTTGACCCACGACCGCCGTGTTGACGGTGACCGCGACGAGCACCTTCGCCTCGGAGCCCGACTCCGACTCAAGGCCCGCCTCGGTGACATTGCCGACTGACTTCGACTTCACCTGCTTGACCACTTCCACGAACGGCTGCGCGCGCTGTTGGAACTGGTCGTAGAACGGTCCGGTGGCCGAGTCGATGATGCGCTTGACGTCCTCGTCGACGTGTTCGAAGTCGATCGTGGTCAGGTTCAACGCCCCTTGCCGCCCGACTTGGAGGAACAGGTTGCGCTGATCTTGGGCAGCCCTGGCTTCCTGGGCACGAAAGCCCAGCCACCCGATGAGCCCCGCCAATGCCAGCACGGTCACCAGCCCGGCGATGAGCGCCAGTCGTACGTGGGACATCGGTTCCTTGGCCACCGGCGCGGCGGCTTCGGAATCCGCGACTGCGGCGTCCTCCGAGGTTTCCGCCGGCTCAGAGCCCTCAGCCTCCTCGGAGGCCTGAGCCTCGTCAGAGGCCTCAGCCTCATCGGTCGGCTCGGCGGCCCCGTCGGTCGACGCGGACACCTCCTCCGCGGGCGTCGCTGGCTCGGCCTCTCCAGCGGTGCTCAGCTGCCCGGCGGGGGCATCAGCATCGTCCGCCATGTCTTCTCCTCTGTGGCATTGCGGCCCAAGTCGGCTTGCGTGTACACGTGCCCGTCCGGTCCAACGTACGTGCCGGTCGCTGGATCATATTCAGCGGCCGCCAACGGCGGTGGGGCCGGACCCGGCGGTGGAGCCACTTGCGCAGTTGGGGACCCAGGCGACGGAGCCACTTGCGCAGTTGGGACGGCCGGCGGCAACTGCGGGACGGCTTGTCCGGACAGTGTCGCGTTGGGGTCGCCCTTCCAGTTGTAGCCGTCGTTGAGCGGCACGTACTGCTCGTTGCTTTCACACTGCTGCCACGTCGGAGCACGTTTGCCAGGCACGGTGATGCACGGCAGGTTGCGTGCACCGCGCACGTTGAAGGGGGCGTCCTGCGGCACCCGGCAGTACACGTCACCGGGCGGCCTGTCGGGATAGTCCTCGAAGGTGGGCACCCGCTCCTGCTGAGCCGGCAGGAAGCCGGTCGTGCACGGCGGCGGTATCTGCTGTGGCGGCAGCGGTATCGGCGCAGGCAGCAAGGGGATCGCAAGGTTCATGTTGAAGACCAAGGCGTCGCCCTTGTAGTCCTGCTTCGTGTTGCGCTTGTGGACGCCGACGGCCTGCGTGACCGCGGTGCCCTGAGGAAGCAGCACGAGCAACTGTTCGAGACTCGGCTGGTAGACGACGGCCACCTCGCCGATGCTGACCAGGTTGGCCAGCACGATCGGCAGCGTCGGCCGCAGCCTGTCGAACAATGCCCGCGCCTCGTCGGCGGCGCCGGGGCCCTTGGCCAAGATCCCCGCCACGGCCGGGTCCTGGCTCTGCAGCTGACCGCTAATACTCGCCAGATTCGCCGCCCACGCCTGGATCGACCCGGCGGTGTCGGTCTGGGAGTCGAGTACCGGCTTGGACTGGTCGATCAGCGTGGTCAGTGAGCCGAGGTTCTTGCGGGCGTCGATGGCCAGCGTGGTGCTGCCGGTAACCAGCCGGCGCAGTTCCGGCCCGAGCCCCCCGACCGCGATGGCTGCCTCGTCCACGACGGTCTTCAGGTTGTCTTGCGGGATTGCCTCCAGTCCACGGTTGGTCAAATCGAGGACCTTGTTGATGTCGGTCGGAACCGTGGTGCGATCCACCGGGATCACGTCGCCGTCCTTCAACACCGGCCCGGCGGCGCTGCGCGGTAGCAGTTGGACGAACTGCTCGCCGACCGAGGACACGCTGTGCACCTCGGCGTCGAGGTCGGCGGGGATCTTGACGTTGGAGTTCAGCGACAGCACGGCCTTGACGCCGGTACCGGTCAGGTCGACACTCTTCACCTCTCCGACCTCGACGCCCCGGTAGGTGACGTTGCCCCTCGGGTACAACCCGCCGGTCTCGGGCAACTCCAAGGTCACGCGGTACTGGCCGACGCCGAGGAGGGTGGGCAACCGCATGTACGCCAGGACCATGATCGCCAGCGCCGTCGTCGCTATGACGGCGAAGATCGCCATCTGGATGAGGATTTGCCGGGTCATACGCATGCGCTAGGGCCCCTGATCGAAGTGGTACGGAGCGACCAGCGGGTTGCCCGGGGTGCCCGGTCCGCCCGCCATGCACGGACTGGGGAACTGGCCGATGGTCCGGCCCCACTGCAGCTCCAGCCAGGTCAGGTCGCACTCCCACCGCGTTCCGATGAAGAAGCCGGAGTCGATCCGGCTCAACGTCAGGTCGAGAATCAACGTCAGGTTCGCGTAGTCGCCGCGCATCCACTTGGTGAGCGTCTCCTTGGGGAACGGGAAGGTGGGCAGAAAACTCAGCGCGCGGGTCAACGCGGGACCGGCATTGGCCAGCTCCTGCAGGACCGCGCCGAGGTCCTTGAGCTCCTGTACCAGTGCCTCCTTGGTTTGGTTCACCGAGTCGGCGGCCAGCGCGCTGAACTTGCCGAGTTGCGCGAGCGCGTCGGCAAGGTTGGCGCGCTGGTCTCTCAGCACTGCCAACGCATCCGGAATGGTCCGTAATGCCTTGTCCACCAACGGTTTTTGCGCAGCGAACTTGCCCATCAGATTGTTCAGGCTCTCCGTGGCGCTGATGATGTCCTGCTTTTGGTCGTCAAGGTGACCGATGGCGATGTCGAGTTGGTCGATGAGGCTGCGCAAGTCGCCCTCGCGACCTGCGAACGCGGTGCTCAACGCCTCGGTGATGTCCTGAATCTTGCCGATGCCGCCGCCGTTGAGCAGCAGCGCCACCGCGGCCAGCGCCTGCTCGGTCGTCGGATACGCATGAGCTGACGACAACGGAATGCGTGAGCCCGCGTGCAGCTTGCCCTCGGGCGCCTCGCCGGTTGGCGGCGCAAGCTCGATGTGTAGCGACCCCAACAGGCTGGTTTGACCGAGCGTGGCCGTCGCGTTCGCGGGCAGCTCGACGTCACCGTTGAGCTCCATCGTCACCAACGCATGCCAACCCTGCCGCTCGATCCTCGTGACGTGACCGACGTTCACGTCACCCACCCGCACGCGGGAATTCGGCTCGATGTTGTCCACGTCCGGCAGCTCAGCCTGAATGGTGAACGCACCCGGCCCCACGCCCTCGACACCCGGCAGCGGAAGCGAGTTCAGGCCTCGCCAGCCAGCACAGCCGGACAGCACCACGGCCGACACGGCCGCGACGACCACCGCGCGAAACACCCTGCCCCGCATCATGGCCCAACCCCCGGTGGCACCATCAGCCCCTGCAGACCGCTGGCCGGGTCCGGCGTGACGGGCGCCTCTGCCGCCAATGGCGGGCCCGGCGGCTGCTGCCCCTCCGCCGGCTGCTGCGAAACAGGTTGCGGGGGGACGTAATCCGGCCGCAGCCAGTCTTCGCTGTAGGTGAGCTCATTCGGCCGCGTCGTGGCACCAACGAAGACGTTGTTGGCGAGGGGGAGGAAGTTGTACTGGCGGTTCTTCATGATCGGCGCTAGGTATTGCACGCACAGCTTTGCCGACTGCTCGGCACCCAGCCGCGAAGCCGCCTGAATGGCGCCGCACAGGAAGGAGAGGGGGTTGGCGAAGTTGTTGAGCATCGGCACGGCGCTCACCGCGCCCTGGGCCGGCTGCCAGATGTTCACGTAGTTCTGCAGGGTGTTCGGTGCCACGTGCAGGAACTGCTTGACGTCGCCAAGACTGTCGGTCAACGCCTGCGTCACCCCTGCCAGCTTGTCCGACGTGGTGCCTAGTGCTTCGCGGTTCTCGGCCACGAACGTCTGGACCTCTCCGACGACGGCGTTCAGATCGTGGACCGCGTTGGCCACTTCATCGGGGTCGTTGGCGAGTGCGCCGGTGACGGACGCCAGGTTCTGGTTGAGTTGGCGCATCAAGGTGGTGCTGTCCTGCAGCGCAGACACCAGGATCGCCAAGTTCTTGACGGTGGAGAAGATGTCCGCGCTGTGGTCGCCGAGGGCCGAAATGGCCTGCGACAACTTGATGATGGTGTCGCGGATGTTGGCGCCCTCACCACGCAAGTTGTCCGCGGCGGTGTTGATCACCGAGCCCAGCGGGCTCACTCCGCCGGGCTCGGTCGGCTGCAGCGAGTCGGACAGCTTCTCCAACTGCTGTCGGACCTCGTCCCATTCCACCGGGACCGCGGTGCGTTCCCGGGGAATGACGGCGTCATCGTTCATCACGGGTCCCCCGGTGTAGGCCGGGGTCAGCTGAAGGGTGCGAGCCGTCACCAGCGTCGGCGACAGGATCACGGCCTTCGCGTCTGCCGGCACCTTGTACTTGCCGTTGAACCAGAACGAGACCTTCACCGACGTGGGCTGAGGCTCGATGGACTCGATCCTGCCCACGGGCACCCCGACGATGCTTACGTCGTCGCCCGCGTAGATGCCGTTGCTGTTCTCGAAGTAGGCGACGACGTGTGTGCGGTCGACTCGTTCGGTGTTGCGCAACAGCACGACCGCGCCGCCAGCCAGTATCACCACCAATGCGATGGCCAGGAGGTTCCGGGCGGTGCGCGTCATCGTCCGGCCTCCGCGGGTGCAGTTTGGGGCACCTCATTGGGCGCAGGCACGAAGACGGGACTCGGCGTCGGCTCCGGTGTGGACTCCAATCCGGGTGGCGCCAATGCCGGCGGCCCAGGCGGCGGACCGCCGGGCGGCGGTGCGGGGAGAGGCTCGCGGTAGGGGTAGCAGCCAGTGGGTCCGGGCAGCGGCAGCCCGGGGAGACCGCAACCCTGATCGCCAGGGTTGCCGGTGATCGCGTCGGGGAGATTCAGACGCGGTTCGCCGCCCTGCCCGGTTCGGGGGTAGGGCACCGGCAGTGGCGGCGTTCCGGGCTGGCCCACCTGCGGGTCGGTGCGCTCCGACGGCAGCAGCACGTTGGGGTCGACGCCCAGGTCGGAGAATGCGGCGTCGATGAACGGCTGCAGGAATTGCCCCGGCAGGAGGTTGGCGACGTAGGTCTTGAAGAACGGTCCCGATGCCACCGATTCGCCCAGCGACATCGAATACTGATCGAGGAGTTTGAGCGACCTCTGCAGGCGTTCCTTGCGGTTGTCGATGATCGTCAGCACGCCGTTGAGCTTGTCCAGAGCGGGCTTCATGGTGGCCCGGTTCTCGCCGATGAAGCGCTGCAGTTGTGTGCTGAGTGCCGAGATGTTGCCGGAGATGTGATCCAGTGCGGCGCTTTGGCTTTGCAGCTCGCTCAGCAGCGCATTGGTGTCGGCGACCAGGCTCACGATCTGGTTGCTGCGCTCGGCGAGCACCGTCGTGGACTTGTTGGCGTTGGCCAGCAGGCGGCGCAGTTCAGCGTCGCGCCCGTCGAGTGTCTCCGAGAATCGCGCCACCCCCTCGATCGCGATCTTCAGCTGCGGCGGGGTGTCGGCGAACGTCTCCGACAGCACCCGCAGCGAATCCGACAGCTGATTGGTGTTCAGGCCGCTGATCGTCACCGCCAGCTCGCCCAGCGCGTCGGGCAGTTCATACGGCGACGTCGTGCGTTCGAGGGGAATCGGGCCCTGCTGTTGGCCGTCGCCACGGGAGGTGACCTCGAGCACCTTCGTGCCCAACAGCCCGCGGGTCTTGATCGCCGCTTCGGTGCGATCCGCGAGTCGGATGTTCTTGACGACAGTGAACTTCACCAGCGCTCGCGGTCCGTCCAACTCGATGGACTGGACCTGACCGACCTTGAAGCCCGAAACCTGTACCGCGTCACCCTTTTTCAGGCCTCCCGCCTCGGCAAAGAAGGCCGAGTATTCCTTGCCCCGCAGAAACGGCAGCTTGTCGTAGTTCAGAGCTCCCAGCACGATGCCGATCGTCACCGCCAACCCGACGGCACCGATGACCAACTGGTTGCGTTCGCTGAAGGGCTTCACTTTGGCGCGCACCTCCCGGTGGACTGGCCGGCGATCTTGACGTACACCGGTTGACCGCCCTTGCCATTCGTCTTCAGCACGAGGTCGCACAGGTAGAAGGAGAAGAAGTCCCCGTAGATGCCCTGCCTGCTCAGCGCTTGGTACGCGTCCGGCAGCGTATTCAGCAGGTTGTCGAAGTAGTCGTGATCGGCCACCACGATTCCCGCGGCGCGATCCGTCTCGCGAATCGTCTTCGCAATGGGCGGACGGGCCTGCGCCAACAGGTCCGCGATGCTCGCGGCGGCGGCATTCGTGTAGGTAACGCCGTTGCTGATGTCCGTCCTGCGATCTGCGAGGCCCTTCATGAGTTCGGACAGCGCACCGACCGCCTTGGCGAACTGGTCGCTTTGGTCACCGAGCGATCCCAGTACGACGTTGAGGTTGGAGATCACGTCGCCGATCAGTTGGTCCCGGTCGGCCAGCGTCGTCGTCAGCGCCGCGGTCTGGGCCAGGAATGAGTTGATCGTCGCACCCTGTCCTTGCAGGGCCTGAATCAGCTGACTCGACAACGCGTTTACCTGATCGGGATCCAGCGCCTTGAAAAGCGGCCGAAAACCCCCGATCAGCGCATCGAGGTCCAACGCAGGAGAGGTGCGGGCGATGGGAATCGTGCTGCCCGGCTTGAGCGTCGTGGTACCGCCGGCACCTTCCTGCAGGGCCAGGTAGCGGCCACCGATGAGGTCGTCGTAGCGGATGACGGCCCTGCTGCCCTCGGTCAGCACCACCGACCGATCCGCGGTGAACTCGACCACCGCCGTCATATCGGGTTGAATCGCAACCTCTTTGACCTGGCCTACCTCCACACCGCCGATGCGAACGAAGTCATCTACCTTCAAACCGGTCACGTTGGTGAACTCGGCCTTGTAGGTGCTGGTCGCTTCCCCGAAACGCAACTGCCCGAAGACCGCGAACAGTCCGAACACGCCGAGCAGGCATACCCCCAGGAAGACGGCAAGACGCCACGCGTCATGGCGAATCTTGGTGGTCATGCCTGGCATGGCTGCTTACCTCCTTGGCTTTCTCGGTGTCGATTACGGGCTCGGCGCGGCCTCCCGCGGCAGCGGGACCGGCGGTAGTGGTGTCGGCTGCACCTCTGCGGGCGAAGCGACGATGAACGGCTCGGTGCCCGGCCGTGGGCCGGGATCCTTCGGCGCCATCGGCGGCGGCGCCGGTGGCAGCCCGGGCCATAGCGGGGTGCCGTCCGGCGCGTACAGGTCCGCGCCGTAGGCCGGGGCTCCCGGGTACGGAATCGGCCCTGGCGCAGGCCCGCCGAAGAGGTTGCGGATGCTGGGCGGTTCGGGCACCGCCCGGGTGGTCGGGAGGTAGTTGGCCCAGGCCGGGAAGCCGATGCCGGGGTTGGGCCGCCAATCCATTCCGGTGCCAAACCCGGTGTTGGTGACGAGATTTCGCACCGGCCAGTTCTGCGCGACGTCGGGCAGCGAACCGCACCCGGGTTTGCCGCCCGGTCCGCCCTTGGCGCCGATGATCGGCAGGTTGTCGGGATAGTGGTACGGGTCGTCCCCGAGCGCCAGCCCGACGTCGAGCACCAGTGACCGCCCGTTTCCGCCTGGCGCTTCATAGCCACCCGTGTCCAACAGGGTCTTCGCGCCCACCAACAGGCAGGTGTACTCCGGGCTGTACTTGTACAGCAGGTTCGTGGTCGGCTCCAGCACGTTGATGGCCTTGATGAGGTTGGCTTGATTCGGAAGGAGCAGACTGATGCCGCTGTTGGAGAGCCCGATGGTGCCAAGCAGCAACGCGTCCAGCTGGTCGGCGTGGTTGGTGATGGTGGTGCTGGTCGTGCTGAGCGCATCGAGCGTGGACAGGATGTCCTGCGCCGCAACACTGAACGTGTCGTTGAAGTCCTTCAGCGAGCGCAGCTCGGCGGTTATCATCTCGTGGCGCGGATTCAGTTCGAGGAGAACCTGATTCGCGTCCGTGGTGGCCTGGCCGATCCGCTCGCCCTGACCGCGGACCCCCTCGGCGAGCGCCGACAGCGTGCTGTTGAGCTTGGCCGGGTCGATCTTGTCGAGTACGTCGACCACGTTCTGGAACACGGTGTTGGCCTCGACGGTGACGTTGCGCGACTTGATCACCTGTCCCGGGGCCAGCCGCTGCTGGCTGGGATCGCTGGGGTAGACGAGCTCGACGAACTTGGCGCCGAACACCGTGGTGGCCCGGATCTGGGCCTCGACGTTCGCCGGGATGTACTTGATCTTGTCCTTGTCGATCTCGAGCTTTAGCGAGACCGGCTCGCTGCCGCCCTGGATTGCGGCCACCCGCCCGACCTGGATGCCGCGCAGTTTGACCCTGGCGTCGTTCTCCATCACCAGGCCCGACCGGTCGGAGGTCAGCGTGACGGTCTCGGTCGACTTGAATGCGCCGACGAACAACGCATAGGTCAGCCACAGGGCGACTCCGAGCAGGACCACGAGGCCCAGCGTCCACCACGCGGGGTGCAGGCCCTCTTCGCGTTCTTCCATGGTTACCCAGCCAGATTGAAGTTGCCGGACTTGCCGTAAACCGCAAGCGAGAGCATCACCAGAACGAAGGCCGAGACGATCAACGACGTGCGCACCGCCCGCCCGACGGCCTCCCCCACCCCCGCAGGCCCACCTCGTGCGGTGTAGCCGTAGTAGGTGTGTACGAGCATGATCACCACCGACAGGGCGATGCACTGGCCGAAGGACCACATCAAGTCGGTCGGGTTCAGGAAGGTCTTGAAGTAGTGGTCGTAGACACCCGTCGACTGCCCGTAGATGACGGTGGTGCCGAACCGCGCCGCCCAGAACGCCATCAGCACGCCCACGCAGTACAGCGGGATCACCACGAGGAAGCCCGCGATGACCCGGCTCGAGGCGAGGAAGGCGACGCTGCGGATGCCCATCACCTCGAGTGCGTCGATCTCCTCGTTGATTCGCATGGCGCCGAGTTGTGCGGTGGCTCCGGCGCCGATGGTGGCGGACAGCGCGATGGCGGTGGTGGCCGGTGCGATCAGGCGCACGTTGAAGTAGGCCGACACGAATCCCGTCAGGGCCTCCACACCGAGCTCGGAGAAGTCGCTGTAGCCCTGCACCGCCACCAGCGCGCCGGTGGTGACGGTCAAGAAGCCGACGACCGCGACCGTGCCGCCGATGATGATGAGCGCCCCCGCGCCAAGGCCCATCTGAGCGATGATCCGAATCAGCTCGATCCGGTAGTGGATCACCACGTAGTGGATGAAGCGCAGCGTGCGGCCGTAGAACTTGGTCTGCACTCCGATGTGGTTCCACGGGCCTGCCACACTGCGAAACCGACTCTTCAGCCAGGGGAATTGGGAGTGCGGCCTCGAGATGGTCATTTGACGATCTTGATCGCTACGGCGGTTGCGACGATGTTGATGGCGAACAGCGCCATGAAGGTGAACACCACGGTTTCGTTCACTGCGATGCCGACACCTGCCGGACCGCCACGCACGGAGATGCCCTTGTAGCAGGCGATCAGAGCGGCCGAGAGCCCGAACAACGCCGCCTTCACCA
>JAHFVB010000527.1 GCA_023264755.1 Mycobacterium sp.
TTCGCCAGCAACTTGTCCCGGGTGATGCCCGCGTTGTTGACGAGGATGTCGGCCTTGCCCGAGTAGTGCTCGGCCAGGTGGGCTTCGATTTGCGCGACTGCGTCGGGCGCCGTCACGTCCAGGGTCAGTGCGGTCCCGCCGATCTTGGCGGCGGTCTCGGCGAGGGCGTCGGCGGCTTGCTCCACGTCGATGGCGACCACCTTGGCGCCGTCACGCGCGAACACCTTGGCGATCTCGGCGCCGATGCCGCGCGCCGCGCCCGTCACCAGGGCGACCTTGCCGTCGAGCGGCTTGTCCCAGTCGGCGGGCGGGGTCGAGTCCTGGGCGTCGACGTAGAACACCTGCCCGTCGACGTAGGCGGACTTGGCCGACAGGAGGAAGCGCAGCGTGGATTCCAGGCCGGTGGCGCCCGCCTTGGCATCGGCAGCCAGGTATACCAGTCCGATGGTGGCGCCGTGCTGAAGTTCCTTGCCGAGTGAGCGGGTGAAGCCCTCGAGTGCGCGCTGGGCGATCCGCTCGTCGACCGTGGAGGTCTGGTCCGGTGTGGTGCCGACGACCACGACGCGACCGCAGGCGCCGAGGTTGCGCAGCACCGGGGTGAAGAACTCGTGCAGGGCCTTGAGCCCTTCCGGGGTGGTGATGCCGGTGGCGTCGAACACGAGCCCGCCGAACGAGTCGGCCCAGCGTCCGCCGAGGTTGTTGCTGACCAACTCGTAGTCGTCGGCCAGTGCGGTGCGCAGCGGTTCGGCCACTCGGCCCTCGCCGCCGATCAGTAGCGAGCCCGCCAGGGCCGGCTCGCCGGCGCGGTACCGGCGCAGTTCCTGTGGTTGCGGTACTCCGAGTTGTTTGGCCAGGAACGTGCCGGGACCGGAGTTGACGACTTGGGAGAACAGGTCGGTAGCCACTGTGCTGCCTTTCTGGGGAAGAATTTCGGGTACCGGGTACACCGGGTATACCCAACTGTGGTGTCGGACTCGAACTTACTCCAGAGTAAGAAGGGTGGGTAGTATGACGCTTGACACCCAGACGCCCCTCATCATCCAACGGAGGTAGACGTGGCCGATAGTAAGACCACCCAACGAGTCGCCATTCTCGGCGGCAACAGGATTCCGTTCGCGCGCTCCGACGGCGCCTACGCCAATGCATCCAACCAAGACATGTTCACCGCCGCGCTGGACGGACTGATCGAACGGTTCCACCTGCAGGGCGAACGGCTCGGCGCGGTGGTCGGCGGGGCGGTGCTCAAGCACAGCCGCGACTTCAACCTGATGCGCGAATGCGTGCTCGGCAGTTCGCTGTCGCCCTACACGCCGGCCTACGACTTGCAGCAGGCCTGTGGCACCGGGCTGCAGTCGACCATCGCCGTGGCCAACGCGATCGCCCTGGGTCAGTACGACAGCGCGGTCGCGGGCGGCGTGGACACCACGTCCGATGCGCCCATCGCGTTCGGGGACGACCTGCGCCGGGTGCTCCTGGGGCTGCGTCGGGCCAAGTCCAACGTGGACAGGCTCAAGCTCGTCGGGAAGCTGCCCGCCGCGATCGGGGTGGAGATTCCCACCAACGGAGAGCCGCGCACCGGGCTGTCGATGGGTGACCACGCGGCGATCACCGCCAAGAAGATGGGCGTCAAGCGCGTCGACCAGGACGAGCTGGCCGCCGCCAGCCACCGCAACATGGCCGCCGCCTACGACCGCGGGTTCTTCGACGACCTCGTCACCCCGTTCCTCGGGCTCTACCGCGACAACAACCTGCGCGCCGACTCGTCAGCCGAGAAGCTGGCCAAGCTCAAGCCGGTGTTCGGCGTGAAGAACGGCGACGCCACGATGACGGCGGGCAACTCGACGCCGCTCACCGACGGCGCCTCGGTGGCGCTGCTGTCGACCGAGCAGTGGGCCGCCGAGCGCAACCTGCCGGTGCTGGCCTACTTCGTCGACGGTGAGACGGCCGCGGTCGACTACGTCAACGGCGACGACGGGCTGCTGATGGCGCCCACCTACGCCGTGCCTCGGCTGTTGGCCCGAAACGGGTTGACGCTGCAGGACTTCGACTTCTACGAGATCCACGAGGCGTTCGCCTCGGTGGTGCTGGCCACGTTGGCCGCCTGGGAGTCCGACGAATACTGCAAGGAGCGGCTGGGGCTGGACGCTGCCCTGGGATCCATCGACCGGTCCAAGCTCAACGTCAACGGGTCGTCGTTGGCTGCGGGCCACCCGTTCGCGGCCACCGGTGGCCGCATCGTCGCGCAACTGGCCAAGCAACTGGCCGAGAAGTCGAAGGAAACCGGGAAGCCCGCGCGTGGGTTGATCTCGATCTGCGCTGCCGGCGGCCAGGGTGTGACGGCCATCTTGGAGTCGGATTAATTTCTTTCCGCGGCGCTGTAACGCCCGCGGCCGCTCCGTCGATATGTGAATAGTCCCGCGTTGTCGTCTGACCCCCCGACCCGACGACAACGCGGGACTCTTTCATGTCCGGGCCGGTCACGGCGCCGGCGGGGGATCCTTCTTCGCCTTGATGGGGCCGGCGGCTGGGGCGGCCGCGAACAGGCTTCCGCCCACGCTGCCTCGCATGGTGCGCCCGGCGACCAGCCCCCAGGTACCGAGTAGACAGACGTAGGCGACGACCGCGGCCACCTGGAAGGCGGGCAGCCCCGTGTGGACGGCCAGCTGGGTGGTGCCGGTGACGAACGTGCCGACCGGGAAGGTCAGGCTCCACCACGTCAGGGCGAACGGCATGCCGCGCCGCAGGGTGCGGACGGTGAGCTCCGAGGCCAACACGATCCACAGCACGGCGAAGCCCCACACCGGTACTCCGAAGAGGATCGCGAAGACGCGCATGCCGCTGGCGACTTCGGATGGCACCGCCAGGGCCGCGTTCGTGCCGAGCAGGCCCGCGGCCGTGATGCCCTGGCCCAGCGGGCCCAGCACGATCCACAGCGTGGGGACCCGTGCGGTGCCCGAGGTGCCGTACAGCGCGAGTCGGCTCCAGATCATGCTGATGATGATCAGTGCCGCGATCAGGGACAACCCGAACATGGCATAACAGCCGTAGAGCATCGTGGTGCGGCCGGGGCCCGGCTGCATGTGGGGGATCAGCAGCGCACCCGCGGCTGCCGACACCATCGGCGGCACGACCGGCATGAGCCAGCCGCCGAAGGCGGCGTCGGGCTCGACGTTGAGTTGGGTGAACATCAGGTACGGGATGGACACCGCGGTGAACAGACCGCCGAGGGTGCCTGCGGTCCACAGCACCCAGTCGAGTTCGACCGCCAGGCGCAGGCCGATCAGGTCCCGGCCGATCAGGATCGCCCCCGAGCCGACGGTCAGCAGCGCCATGGGCGCGGCGCCGTAGAAGTGGGACATCTGCGGGTTGCGCGCGTGGCTGCGGGCCACCGTCGGATGCCGGATCCACTGCACGGTCACCGCGACGATCAGGACCAGCAGCAGCACGGCGGCGACCACCCAGATGGCGCTGGCGAACACGCGCACGCCCGGCACCCGGATCGGCAGCGTCGCCCCGGCCGTCGCCAGGATCCCGGTGCCCATCACGGAGGCGAACCAGTTGGGTCCGAAGTTCTTCAGGCGGGCGGTCTCCGAGGACGCCGTCGGCGAGGTTGGCGCGGGGGGTGAAG
>JAHFVB010000528.1 GCA_023264755.1 Mycobacterium sp.
GGGGCGCTGGCGCACACGTTGCGGCCACCAGAACCAGCGGCCCAACAGGGCCGCGATTGCCGGTGTCATGAACGCGCGCACCACCAACGTGTCGAACACCAGCCCCAGTGCGATGGTGGCGCCGAGTTGACCGAGGGTGAGCAGGTCGCTGACCAGCATTGACGCCATCGTGGCGGCGAAGACCAACCCGGCCGCCGTCACGATCTTGCCGGTGCCGCCCATCGCCCGAATGATGCCGGTGTTGATGCCCGCGGGCAGCTCCTCCTTCATCCGCGAAACCAACAGCAGGTTGTAGTCGGACCCGACGGCCAAGAGCACCATCAGCGCCATCGCCAGGACCATCCAGTGAATCTGCAGGCCGAGCAGCTGCTGCCAGAACAGAATCGACAGCCCGAAGGAGGCGCCCAGGGAAAGCACGACCGTGCCCACGATGACCAGGGCGGCGATGAAGCTCCGGGTCATCAGCAACATGATGATGAAGATCAGGCACAGGGCCGAGACTGCAGCGATCAACAAGTCGTAGGTGGAGCCCTCCACCAGGTCCTTGACCGACGCCGCACTACCGGCCAGGTAGATCTGGCTGTCCTCCAGCGGAGTGCCCTTGAGCGCTTCCTCCGCCGCGTCCTTGATCGGATCGACACGCGAAACACCCTCGGGGGTCGACGGATCCCCGCGCTGCGAGATCAGCATGCGCGCCGCTTTGCCGTCCGGGGACAGGAAGATCTTCAGGACGCGCTTGAAATCCTCGTTCTTGAGAACGTCCGGACCCAGATAGAAGGAATCGTCGTTGTTTGCGGCATCGAACGCCCTTCCCATTGCCATGGCATTGTTGCTCGATTCCTCCATCGCGCTGATCGTGCCGGCCATGGTGCTGTGCATCGTCAGCATCATGGAACGACTGCTTTCCAGCGTCTCGATCATCTGAGGAAAGGAAAGGAGGATCTGCGGTAACAACACGTCCAATTGATCGAGGTTCTTGACCAGGTCTTCCATCGTCGCAGTGATCTGGTCGATGGAGTCCAGCGCGTCGGCTACCGCCCTGATCGCCCAACAAACGGGAATGTCATAGCAATGCGGCTCCCAATACAGGTAATTGAAGAGCGGCCGGAAGAAGTCCTGGAAGTCCGCCAGGTGGTCTCGCACCTCGTTCGTCGCGTCTTGCAGTTCGTGCGTGCTGGCCACCATCCGATGAGTGGTCGCGACCAGTTGTTGCATCAAGCCGTACATCCGCTGCAGGACATCGATGGTCCGAGCCATCTCGTCGGCCTGCTTCTGCATGTCCTCCATGCGGTCCTTTTGGAACGGCATGCCCAGGAGTTGGCCGGCGTTTTGCGCACTCATCATGAACGGGATGGTCGTGTGCGGAATCTGAGTGCCCTCGGGCCGGGTGATCGACTGCACGTTGGCAATTCCCGGAACGGCGAACACCGCCTTCGCCAATTTGTTCAGGACCAGCAGGTCGGCGGGATTGCGCAGGTCATGATCGGACTGGATCATCAGCAGATCCGGCGGGGCCAGTCGCGACTCCGGAAAGTGCCGCTTGGCGGCCGCGTAGCCCTGGTTGGCCGGAATGTCCTGAGGTAGGTACTTCTGGTCGTTGTAGCTGGGCCTGTATCCCGGCAGCGTCACCAGTCCGACCAGCGAAAGGGCCACCGTCGCAAGCAGAATGGGGGCCGGCCACCGGACGATTGCCGTGCCCATCCGCCGCCACCGGTAGGACTTGATCTGCCGTTTGGGGTCGAACAGGCGGCACCGGCTGCCAAACGCCACCATGGCCGGCACCAAGGTCAGGGCCACCGCCACCGCGACCAAGATCCCCAATGCGGCCGGAGCGCCGAGGGGTTGAAAGAACGGCAACCGGGTGAAGCTCATGCAGTAGATCGCGCCGGCGATCGTGACGCCGGAGGCCATGACGACCTTGGCCACCCCGCGGTAGGTGGTGTAGAACGCGGCTTCGCGGCCCTCGCCGGCGGCGCGCGCTTCCTTGTAGCGGCCGAAGAAGAAGATGCCGTAGTCGGTGCCGGCGGCGATCCCGATGGCGACCAGAAGGTTGACCACGAACGTCGTGAGGCCGACCACTCCGTGAAGCCCCAGGAAGGCCACGATTCCACGCGCCACCTGCAGTTCGATCCCGACGCTCAACAGGATGGCGAGGGTGGTGAGTATCGAGCGGAAGGTCAGGAGCAGCATCACGAAGATCACCGTGAGGCTGACGACCGTGATCAACACGACCGTGCGGTTACCGCTCTCGCCCATGTCGGCGACGATCGCGGCAGGCCCGGTGACGTACGCCTTGACGCCCAGCGGCGGGGGCGTCCGCGTCACGATGTCCTGGACGGCCTTGACCGAGTCGTTGCCCACGGTCTGGCCGGCCTGCCCGACGAGATTGAGCTGGACGTAGGCGGCCTTGCCGTCGTCGCTTTGTGCGGCGCCCGCGGTGAGCGGGTCACCCCAGAAGTCCTGGATGTGCTGGACGTGGGCCGGATCGTCCTTCAGCTGGCGAATCAAGCCGTCGTAGTACCGGTGTGCCTCGTCCCCAAGGGGCTTGTCACCCTCGAGCACGATCACCGCCAAGGCGCTCGACGAGCGCTCCTTGAAGGCTGCGCCGATCTCCTGGGCCGCCTTGAACGATGGTGCGTCAAAGGCCGTCAGCGGTACCGAGTGTTCCCGTTCGACCTGTTCCAGCGGGGGCACCAACAGGCTCAAGGCCACCGTGACGGCCACCCACAGCAGGATGATCAGCGCGGAGAAGCGATGGATCGTGCGCGCTATCCTCGGGCGCTCGACGGGCGCTTGGGTCTCGTTGGTCATGCGGCCTTCAAGAGGCACGACGTGAAGGCATTGAATTCGTTGGAGACCTTCTCGGCCTTGACTTGGTCGTCCACCAGAATGCGACAACCAATGCTGTCACTATTCCCTTGCGCCAAGACGCTGCCCAATGCTGACGTTCCCGTCATTTCGAATTTCATTGTCCAGGGCAGAGTTGCGCCCTTGATAAAGGTCGGCTCCGCATTTGCGTCGAAGTAACTAATATTCGCCGTCGTACCCGCCGGTCCGAACACTTCGTACGTCAGGTGTTTGGGATTGAACGGTTTGCTGTCATTGACCTTGGTATCGGCGTAGGCCGGACGCTTCTCGGAGCCAAAGATGCCGTGCAATCTTGTCACGGTGAACGCTCCAGCGCAGACGACAACCAGCACCAGGAGCGGAATCCACAATCGCCTCAGAACCCTGAAAATCGTCGAATCCCTCCACTAAATCCCGCGTCCCGCGTCATGTTATCTGCTCCGCCGCGTCTACACGTCGGGGCCGTCGCGCGACAGACTGCGGATGACCTCGAACAGGTAATACTTCGCCGACTGCAACTCGAGCATCGAGTAAACCATGCTGTTGAGCGTTCCAGCTCGGGTCGTTCCCAAGGTGATACGGGATCGCAACGCATAAACCGAGGTGGCAGACATGGCGCGTCAATCCTTCGCAACCAAATCACGTCATTGTGATTCGCTCGCGGACCGGCGGTAGTTTAACTGCCGCAACGGTCACCCAACTACCACTTCGTGCCGCCCGGCAATTGTTTCGATTTCTTGGTGCGCTCATCACGGCATCAGCGCGAAGAAGTCGAGGAT
>JAHFVB010000002.1 GCA_023264755.1 Mycobacterium sp.
GCACCCGTGCGTCCGAACCCCGTGGCGATCTCGTCGAGTATCAGCAGCACGTCGTGACGCGCGCACGCGTCGCGCACATCGATCAGGTAGCGGGGGTCGTGGAAGCGCATGCCGCCCGCACCCTGCACGACGGGTTCGACGATGACGGCGGCGAGCTCGTCGGCATGCTCACGGAGTTGCCGCTCGAATTCGGCGCTGTACCCGGGGTCGTAGTCGCGCGGCACCGGTGGCGCGAACACCTGAGGCACCAGCACGTCGGTCCAGATCGAATGCATCCCGCCATCGGGGTCGCAGACGCTCATCGGCGTGAACGTATCGCCGTGGTACCCGCCGCGCCACGTCATCAACCGGTGTTTGGCCGGCCTGCCCCGACTGCGTTGGTACTGCAACGCCATCTTCACCGCGACTTCGACCGACACCGATCCGGAGTCGCTGAAGAAGACCGTGTCCAAGCCGTCCGGAGTGAGCTCCACCAGCAACTGAGCCAGCCGGGCGGCCGGCTCGTGGGTCAGCCCGCCGAACATGACGTGATTCATCGTCGCGAGCTGCTTCGTCACCGCGGCGTCCAGGACGGGATGCCCGTGGCCGTGGATCGCCGTCCACCACGAACTCATCGCGTCGATGACCTCGACGCGCTCACCGCCGTCGACCAGGGTGAGCCAGGCACCCTTGGCCGCCACCGCGACCATCGGCGGCATCGTCTCGGCGCCGATGGTGCTGTACGGATGCCACACGTGCGCGGCGTCGATCGCACTGATTTCGGCAGGAGTCAACGCAGGCACCCGGCCATCATCGCGTCGGGCAGTCGC
Organism: Mycobacterium sp.; assembly: GCA_023264755.1. Classification (GTDB taxonomy): domain Bacteria; phylum Actinomycetota; class Actinomycetes; order Mycobacteriales; family Mycobacteriaceae; genus Mycobacterium. The sequence goes on from JAHFVB010000002.1 coordinate 810, forward strand.
CCGTGGCAAAAGCCGTCGGCTGATCTTGGGGTCAGCGCCATATCGGCGCAGTTCGGTAGATTGGCCGACGACCATGATGACCCTCGCCCCACCCCGGCCTGCCTTGGGCACGCGCAAGTCGGGCTTCTACCGGCATGACCTCGACGGCCTCCGCGGCATCGCCATCGCGCTCGTCGCGGTCTTCCACGTCTGGTTCGGCCGGGTGTCCGGCGGCGTCGACGTCTTCCTGGCGCTCTCCGGATTCTTCTTCGGCGGTCGGCTGCTACGGGCCGCGCTGACCCCCGGCGGGTCGCTGGCCCCAGGACCCGAGGTCAAACGCCTGGTCCGCCGGCTGGTACCCGCACTTGTCGTCGTGCTCGCCGCGTCCACGGTGCTCACCGTGCTGGTCCAACCCGAGACTCGCTGGGAAACCTTCGCCGACCAGAGCCTGGCCAGCCTCGGGTACTTCCAGAACTGGGAACTGGCCGACACCGCGTCGAACTACCTACGCGCCGGCGAGGCGGTCAGCCCACTGCAACACATCTGGTCCATGTCGGTGCAGGGGCAGTTCTACATCGCATTCCTGGCGTTGATATTCGGTTTCGCGGTGCTGTTCCGCGAACGACTGGGCAGCCACCTGCGCACGTCGCTCATCGTCTTGCTGAGCGTGCTGACGATCGCCTCCTTCTGGTACGCGATCATCGCCCACGACGCCGACCAGGCGACGGCCTACTACAACAGCTTCGCCAGAGGCTGGGAACTTCTGCTCGGAGCGCTCGTCGGTGCGCTGGTGCCCTACGTGCGATGGCCGATGTGGCTACGCACCACGGTCGCCTCCATCGCCCTGGCCGCGATCGTGTCGTGCGGCGCGTTCATCGACGGCGTCAAGGAGTTCCCCGGCCCCTGGGCGCTCGTTCCCGTCGGCGCCACGATGCTGCTGATCCTCAGCGCCGCCAACCGCTCCGCCGATCCCCACCTGGCGGGCCCGGCGCCGATGCCCGCCCCCAATCGCCTCCTGGCCACCGCGCCGTTAGTATCGCTCGGGGCCATGGCGTACTCGCTCTACCTGTGGCATTGGCCCCTGTTGATCTTCTGGTTGGCCTACACCGGCGCGCCCCACGCGAACTTCGTCACCGGGGCAGCCATCCTGCTGGTCTCCGGAGTGCTGGCCTGGCTCACGACCAAGTACGTCGAGGAGCCGCTGCGCTACCGCACGCCCGCCGCACGGCCCACCCCCGTCGTTGCGCCGATAGCCACCCGGTGGCGTCGCCCCACCATCGTGCTGGGTTCGGTCGTGACGCTGCTGGGTGTCGCGCTGACCGCCACGTCGTTCACGTGGCGCGAGCACGTGACCATCCAGCGCGCCAACGGAAAGGAGCTCGCCGGGTTGTCGGCGCACGACTATCCGGGGGCACGCGCGCTGCTCAACCACGTGAAGGTGCCGAAGCTCCCGATGCGTCCGACGGTGCTGGAAGCCAAGGACGACATCCCCGAATCGACCACCGAACACTGCATCAGCGACTTCGACGACGTGACCGTCATCAACTGCACCTACGGCGACAAGTCCGCCACCCGCACGATCGCACTGGCGGGTGGGTCACACGCCGAGCATTGGATCACCGCCCTCGACCTGCTCGGGCGCACCCACGGATTCAAGGTCGTGACCTACCTCAAGATGGGCTGCCCCCTGACCACCGAGGAAAGTCCGCTGGTGATGGGCGACAACCGGCCATACCCCAAGTGCCGTGAATGGAACGACGTCGTCATGCCCAAGCTGATCGCCGATCACCCCGACTACGTGTTCACCACGTCGACGCGCCCGTGGAACATCAAGGACGGCGACGTCATGCCCGGCTTCTACATCGGCATCTGGCAAGAGTTCGCAGATGCCGGAATTCCGGTCTTGGCGATGCGCGACACCCCGTGGCTGGTCAAGAATGGGCAACCGTTCTTTCCGTCCGATTGCCTGGCGTCGGGCGGTGACGCCATCTCCTGCGGCATCAAGCGCTCCGCGGTACTGTCCGACCACAATCCAACCCTGGATTTCGTCGCGCAGTTTCCCTTGTTGAAACCGCTCGACATGAGTGATGCAGTGTGCCGAGTGGACTACTGTCGGGCCGTGGAAGGAAATGTGTTGTTGTATCACGACTCTCATCACATTTCGGCGACCTATATGCGAACCATGACGAGTGAGCTCGGACGACAGATCGCTGCCGCGACCGGCTGGTGGTGAGCATGGTCTCCGCCATTTGGCCCGGCACGGCGTACCCCCTCGGCGCGACCTACGACGGGGCAGGCACCAACTTTTCGCTGTTCTCGGAAGTCGCGGACAAGGTCGAACTCTGTCTGATCTCCAAGGACGGCACCGAGGAACGCATCAACCTCGACGAGGTCGACGGCTACGTATGGCATGCCTACCTGCCCACCGTCACGCCGGGGCAACGCTACGGATTCCGGGTCCACGGTCCATGGGACCCCGGCGCCGGACATCGTTGTGACGCAAGCAAGTTGCTGTTGGACCCCTACGGCAAGTCGTTCCACGGCGACTTCGAGTTCACCCAGGCCCTGTTCTCCTACGACCTCGCGGTGGCCGCCGCCGATCCGAGCCAAACCGGAACGCCGCCAATGGTCGACTCGCTGGGCCACACCATGACCAGCGTGGTGATCAACCCGTTCTTCAACTGGGGCAACGACCGAGCGCCGAACACGCCGTACCACGAGACGGTGATCTACGAAGCACACGTCAAGGGCATGACCCAGACCCATCCCGGCATCCCGGAAGATCAGCGCGGCACCTACGCCGGACTGTGCCACCCCGTGATCATCGAGCACCTAAAGTCGCTGAACGTCACCGCAATCGAACTGATGCCGGTCCACCAGTTCATGCACGACCACCGACTGATCGACCTCGGGTTGCGAAACTACTGGGGCTACAACACCTTCGGCTTCTTGGCCCCGCACTACCAGTACGCCGCGAACCAAAGTGCCGGCGGCGCGGTGGCCGAGTTCAAGGGCATGGTGCGGTCATTCCACGAGGCGGGGATCGAAGTCATCCTCGACGTCGTCTACAACCACACCGCCGAAGGCAATCACCTCGGTCCGACCATCAACTTCCGCGGCATCGACAACGCCGGCTACTACCGGCTGCTCGATGGGGACTTGAAGTTCTACAAGGACTTCACCGGGACCGGGAACAGCCTCAACGTCCGGCACCCCCACTCACTGCAACTGATCATGGACTCGCTGCGGTACTGGGTACTCGACATGCACGTCGACGGCTTCCGCTTCGACCTGGCTTCGACACTGGCACGCGAGTTCTACGACGTGGACCGGCTGTCGGCCTTCTTCGACCTGGTGCAGCAGGACCCGGTGATCAGTCAGGTCAAGCTGATCGCCGAACCGTGGGACATCGGCGAGGGCGGCTACCAGGTCGGGAACTTCCCAGGTTTATGGACCGAGTGGAACGGGCAATACCGCGACACTGTGCGTGACTACTGGCGGGGCGAGCCCGCGACACTGAACGAGTTCGCGTCCCGGCTCACCGGGTCATCCGATCTCTACGAGGCGACCGGGCGGCGGCCCAGCGCCAGCATCAACTTCGTCACCGCCCACGACGGATTCACCCTGGCTGACTTGGTGTCGTACAACGAAAAGCACAACGACGCCAACGGTGAGGACAATCGCGACGGCGAAAGCCACAACCGGTCGTGGAACTGCGGCGTCGAGGGCCCCACCGACGACCCCGAGATCCTGGCCTTGCGGGGCAGGCAGATGCGCAACATCCTGGCGACCCTGATGGTCAGCCAGGGCACTCCGATGATCAGCCACGGCGACGAGATCGGCCGAACCCAGCAGGGCAACAACAACGTGTACTGCCAGGATTCCGAGCTGGCCTGGATGGACTGGACGCTGTGCCAGACCAACGCCGACCTGCTGACGTTCGCCAGGACCGTCACCGCGCTGCGCAAGAACCACCCGGTGTTTCGTCGCCGCCGCTTCTTCGACGGCAAGCTGATCCGAAGTGGTGACGAGGAGATCCGCGACATCGCCTGGCTGACGAGTGGCGGGATACCCATGACGCCGGACGACTGGAACTCCGGGTTCCAGTGCGTGGCAGTCTTCCTCAACGGCGAAGCCATCCCCGCGCCGAATGCGCGCGGCGAAAGGGTGATCGACGACACGTTCCTCCTGTGCTTCAACGCACACTCGGACCCCGTCGACTTCATGGCCGCAGAAGGCGACTACGCCGCCGAGTGGACGGCCGCACTGGACACGGCGGCGCCCACCGGCAGCAGCGACCTGGTGGTCAAGGCCGGCGAGACGTTCACCTTGCAGGGACGATCGGTCATCATCCTGCGCAAGACAGCCTGACCCGTGACCGTACTATCGACGTACCGGTTACAGCTGCGCGGACCGCAAAGTGGCCAGCCGTTCACCTTCGCCGACGCCGAGCACTTGCTGCCCTATCTCGACGAGCTCGGCGTCACTCACCTCTACCTGTCCCCCATCCTCACCGCGACGAGCGGATCGGCACACGGCTACGACGTGACCGATCCGACGACCGTCTCGGCGGAATTGGGTGGCGCCGACGGACTGGCCAGCCTGTCGCGCGCAGCCCGGGCTCGCGGCCTGGGGTTGATCGTCGACATCGTGCCCAACCACGTCGGCGTCGACGATCCCGCGCAGAACCGATGGTGGTGGGACGTGCTCGCGCATGGCCGCGATTCGGCCTACGCGGCGTACTTCGACATCGACTGGACCTTGGATCCCGAGGGCCGAATCGTCTTGCCCGTACTGGGTTCCGACGATGACGTCGAATCACTGCAGGCGGACGGCGACGTGTTGCGCCTCGGCGACCGCACGTGGCCGATCGCGCCGGGGACGGCCGGTGGCACCGGCCGCGAAGTCCACGACCGTCAGCACTACCTGCTGGTCGGCTGGCAACGCAATGTCTGTGGCTATCGGCGGTTCTTCTCCATCACCTCGCTGGCCGGTCTGCGCCAAGAAGACCGTTCCGTCTTCGACGCCACCCACGTCGAAGTCGGCCGCTGGTTCTCCGAAGGTCTCGTCGACGGCCTGCGCATCGACCATCCGGACGGATTGGCCGACCCGGCAGGCTATCTCGAATGGCTCAGGGAGCTCGTCGGCCCCGACGCGTGGATCGTCATCGAGAAGATCCTCGCCGTCGACGAAGCATTGGAACCCACCCTCCCGGTGGCGGGCACCACCGGCTACGACGCACTGCGCGACATCGGCGGGGTACTGGTCCACCCGGACGGGGCCCTGGGCGCCGGTCAACCACCAGACGCCGCAGCACGACTCAAGCTCGCCGCCGCCACCGAAACGTTGGCCAGTGAGCTGGCGCGACTGCGGCGCGCGATCGTGGCCGCCGTCGGCCATGACGACCCGCTACTGCCCGACGCGGTGGCCGCCCTGCTGACCCACCTCGAGGTGTACCGCTCGGACTACCGCGGGCTCACGGCGCTCATGCCGACCGCACTGGCCGAGACGGCTTCCGCCGCACCGCAGCTGGCCCGCGCTCTCGAGCTCGTCGCCGCGGCCCTGGGCCATCGCGAACCCGCGACCCGACTGCAGCAGCTCTGCGGTGCCGTCACCGCAAAGGCGATGGAGGATTGCCTCTTCTATCGTGACGCCCGGCTGGTCTCGCTCAACGAAGTCGGTGGCGAGCCCGACCGGTTCGGCGTCGGCACCGCCGAGTTCCACCATGCCGCAGCGCTGCGGGCGCAGCTGTGGCCACGGGCAATGGTCACGCTGTCGACGCATGACACCAAGCGCAGCGAAGACGTCCGCGCCCGGATCGGAGTGCTCTCTCAGGTACCCGGACTGTGGCAAGAGTTGATCGCGAAGTGGTTGGTCATGGCTCCCCCGCCGGATGAGCCGAACGCACTCTTCCTGTTACAGAACGTCTTCGGAGTATGGCCGGCCGACGGCGTCGTCACCGACGAGCTGCGCACCCGCCTACACGGCTACGCCGAGAAGGCCATCCGCGAGGCCGCCGTACGCACCAATTGGCATCAGCCGGACCAGGCCTTCGAAGCCGCCGTGCACGGCTGGCTCGACGACGTGCTCGACGGACCGGTCGGCATCGAGCTCACCGGACTGGTCGAGCAGCTGCGCCCACACGTCGACAACGACGTCGTCGCCCAGAAGCTGCTGGCCCTGACGGTGCCCGGAATTCCGGACGTCTACCAGGGCACCGAGCTGGCCGACGACAGCCTGGTCGACCCCGACAACCGCAGGCCCGTCGACTACGACGCGCGACGCCAGGCGTTGACGTCGTTGACCGACGCGAAGCTGCGAGTCGTCACCCACGCGTTGCGCCTGCGCAAGGAACGACCCGACACCTTCCTGTCCGGGGCCTACACACCGGTGTTGGTCGACGGCCCGGCCGCCGCACATGCCGTCGCCTTCCTCCGCGGCGACGACGTACTGGTCGCGGTCAGCCGCTGGACGGTGCAGTGCTCCGAAACGGGTTGGGGTGACACGTCGCTGGAGCTACCGCCAGGGGCGTGGACCGAGCGACTCACCGGCCGGCGGTTCACCGGCCGCGTGCACACCGCCGACCTGTTCGACGAACTGGGTGTCGCACTGTTGGAGCGAATCGATGGCTGAGCACGAATTCGCCGTCTGGGCCCCGCGGCCCGAACGGCTGACCCTGGACGTCGACGGCGCCCGGACTCCGATGACGCGCTCCGACGACGGTTGGTGGAGCGCCCGAGTCGACGTCGCACCCGACACCCGATACGGCTTCCTCGTCGATGACGACGAGACCGTACTTCCCGATCCCCGCTCCCCACGCCAGCCCGACGGCGTGCACGCACGCTCACAACTGTGGGACGCCACGACGGCGAGCTGGACCGACGGCGGCTGGGCCGGTCGCTCCATCGAGGGCGCGGTCATCTACGAGTTGCACGTCGGTACGTTCACTCCGGAGGGCACGTTCGACTCGGCCATCGACAAGCTCGACTACTTGGTGGACCTTGGCGTCGACTTCGTAGAGTTGATGCCCGTCAATGCATTTGGCGGTACCCACGGCTGGGGGTATGACGGCGTGCTGTGGTACGCCGTTCACGAACCGTACGGCGGTCCCGACGGGCTGGTGCGGTTGGTCGACGCATGCCACGCGCGCGGACTGGGGTTGCTGATCGACGCGGTGTTCAATCACCTCGGCCCTTCCGGCAACTACCTTCCGCGCTTTGGCCCGTACCTGTCGAAGGGCAGCAATCCCTGGGGCGAGTCGATCAACATCGCCGACGCCGACTCCGACGAGGTACGCACCTACATCATCGAATGCGCGCTGCGCTGGATGCGCGACTTTCACGCCGATGGGCTGCGTCTGGATGCCGTCCATGCCCTGGTGGACACCACGGCCGTGCACATCCTCGAGGAACTGGCGATCAAGACGGAGGCGTTGGCCACCGAATTGGGCCGTCCGTTGTCGTTGATCGCCGAGAGCGACCGGAACGACCCGAGGCTGATCACCCCGGTGGACCAGGGCGGTCTTGGGATGACGGCCCAGTGGGACGACGACATCCACCATGCCATCCACACCGCGGTGTCGGGTGAGCGGCAGGGCTACTACGCCGACTTCGGCTCGCTCGAAACCCTAGCGATGACGTTGCGGCACGGCTACTTCCATGCCGGCACGTACTCGTCGTTCCGGCATCGGCGGCACGGGCGTGCGCTCGACACGGCGACCATCCCGGCGACGCGCCTGCTGGCGTACACGTTGACCCACGACCAGGTCGGCAACCGTGCGATCGGTGACCGACCCTCGCAGAACCTCAGCTCGGGACAACTGGCGATCAAGGCCGCGCTCGCACTCGGATCCCCTTACACCGCAATGCTCTTCATGGGCGAGGAGTGGGGCTCTTCGAGTCCGTTCCTGTTCTTCTCCTCGCATCCGGAACCTGAATTGGCCCGCGCGACCGCGGAGGGCCGCAAGGCCGAGTTCGCCGAACACGGTTGGGACGCCGACGAAGTCCCCGATCCGCAGGATCCCGAGACCTTCCAGAGGTCCAAGCTGAACTGGGCGGAGGTCGGCGTCGGCGCGCACGCGAAGCTGTGGAGCGTCTACCGTGACCTCATTGCGCTACGGCATCGGGAACCGGAGCTCGCCGACCCGTGGTTGGACCACCTTCGCGTCGACTACGACGAAGCTCAGCGCTGGATCGCGATGCATCGGGGCACGCTGACCATCGTGTGCAATCTAGGCGAGCAGCCTGCGACCGTGCCCGTGACCGGGACCGTGGTGCTGAGCTGGGAGGAACCGACGATGGGCGAATCGACGGTGCTGCCCGGTCACTCGTTCGCGGTGATCCGCACGCGTTGAACGTTGCCGGCGTCCCGCCCGGAACTGTAGGGATGCTGCGAATCTGCTGTTCGTTGCGGCTCAGCCGTGGCGCCCGACAGTCAGGTTAGCCTAACCTCGCATGGTTCGCCCGATCAGCGGGCGCTGCGAGAGGAACGAACCTGCAGGGCATCTTCGCGGGCACATTTCTGATCGGTCTCCGCGAAGGTCTCGAGGCGACGCTGATCGTCGGGATCGTCGCGACGTTCCTCAGCCGCAACGGCAAGTCGGTACGCCCGATGCTCGTCGGCGTCGGCCTGGCCGTGGCGGCCAGCGTCGTCGTTGGCGTCGGCCTCGACGTGTTGTCGACGTCGCTGCCCCAACGCCAACAGGAGCTGCTCGAGACCGTCATCGGCGCCATCGCCGTCATCTTCGTGACCACGATGATCCTCTGGATGAACCGGAATGCCTTCGGACTCAAGGGCGAACTGGAACACGACGCCGGCCAGGCGATCAGAAGCGGCGGCTCGATGGCCCTGGTCACGATGGCGTTCCTGGCCGTGCTCAAGGAAGGCTTCGAGACGGCGGTGTTCCTGCTGGCCGCCGCGCAGGCCACCCACGGCAGCCGGTTGGCGGCGCTGTGCGGCGGATTGGCCGGACTAGCCGTGGCCATCGGCATCGGCATCGGCATCTACGTCGGCGGCCTCAAGCTCAACCTGGCTCGGTTCTTCCGGATCACCGGCGTATTCCTCGTCTTCATCGCGGGCGGCCTGGTGGTGGGCGCGCTGCGCACCGCACACGAGGCCGGCTTGATCGACATCGGCCAGCGGCAGGTACTCGACTTCTCGTCCTGGATACCGTCGAACTCGTTTCTCGGCGCGCTCATCACGGGGATGTTCGGCATCCCCAGCGATCCGCGGCTCATCGAGGTACTGGGCTGGCTGCTGTATGCGACACCCGTACTGGTGGTCTTCCTGTGGCCGGCGAAGGTGGCCACCACGCAGCGCGCCCGCCGCAAGCTCCTCGCGGGCACTGCGGCCGCCCTCGCCACGGGCGCGCTCGCGCTGGCGCTGCTGGTGCCCGCCGAAGGGTCAGCGCCACCGGGGCCGACCCGCACTGCGGCGCGAGTCGACGGCAGCACCGTGACCGTCACGTTCGCCACGGGCGGCGGCTCACCGCACGTGGTCGTCGCCGCCGACGGTCGCCAAGCCGCGATTCCGCTGCAGCCAGCGGGTAGCCAATCGATGGACGGCGTCGCAGCCCAGGTGTGGCAGACCCAGGTGCCGACGGATCCGGAGCTCAGCTCGGCGACGGCCACGCTCAAGCAACTGGCCGAGCTCACCGGCGGGCGACTTCCCGTCGGGCTCGACACGGCCCGAACCCCAGGACCCTTTACCGCCACCTGGAGCGCAACTCGTTCTTACAGCGTTGTGGCCCAGGGTGATTCGCTGATCAGCGCGCAGTCCGAAAGCAATCGCGTCGCCGTACTCGGGGGCGGCGGCATCAAGACGACGAAGACCGTCAGCCTCGGCAGCCTCGGCGACGACTGGGCGACCGGCCCAGCCGACGACGCCGCGGTCGCCATCACGATCGCGCGCACCACTCACGACCACGCCGAACGCGCGCTCTGGCGGATATGGCTCCCCACCCTGCTGGCCGCAGCTGCGGCCAGCTCGGCCGTCGCCGCCATGCGGACCGGCCACCACTCCCCCACGAGTTCCCCCACGAGTAAAGAAAGGCACGACAGCAACGATGAAGATCGCCATGACGAACCCGCACCCTCGGACGAGGTCGGTGCCGCGTAGCTTCCTGCTGGGCGCACCTGCCCTGGCCGCCACTGCCGCGCTGGCGCTGAGCGGTTGCGGTTCGCACACCGACACCGCCACTAGCACCACCACTTCGGGTGCGGGCGGCGTCACCACTGTCAACGTCACGATGACCAACGACGGAGGCGGCGACGGCAAGGACACCTGCAAGCTGGACACCTCCAGCGTTCCGGCCGGTCCGGTGACCTTCAAGGTCACCAACACCAACGCGCCCGGTGTGACCGAGCTCGAGCTGATCAAGGATCAGCGCATCGTTGGCGAGAAGGAGAACCTCGCTCCCGGACTGGATCCGGTGTCCTTCACGGCCACCCTCGACGGCGGGGCGTACAAAATCTACTGCCCGGGCGCAGGTCACGAGTACGTCGACTTCACGGTGACCGGCCACGCTGCGGCCGCCCCGTCCGGCACCGTGCAGACGATCATGGCCGACGGCACCAAGTCCTATGCCGCATACGTCGTCGATCAGGTCAACCAACTCAATGCGGGCGTCAAGGCCCTCGACGCCGCAATCCAAGCGGGAAACATCGAGCAGGCCAAGGTCGAATACGCGAAGGCCCGGCCCTTCTACGAGCGTTCCGAATCGAACGTGGACGGCTTCGTCCTGCCAGGGTTCGCCGTCGACGACAACGCAGGCAACCTGGACTACCAGATCGACATGCGCGAATCGACCCCGGTGGACGCGAAGGTGGGGTGGAAGGGCTTCCACGCCATCGAGCGAGAGCTCTACCAGAGCAACGCCATCACCCCCACCACCAAGGCGCTCAGCACCGAATTGGTCGGCAATGTCGGCAAGCTCGTCGGAATCGTCGGCCCGCTGCAGTACAAGCCCGAAGACCTGGCCAACGGCGCGGCCGACCTGATCGAAGAGGTGCAGAACACCAAGATCACCGGTGAGGAAGAAGCCTTCAGCCACCTCGATCTCGTCGACTTTGCCGGCAATGTCGAAGGCGCGCAACAGGCTTACGCCGCTCTGCGGCCGGGACTGCAGAAGATCGACGCCAATCTGGTGACCCAACTGGATCAGCAGTTCCAGGCCGTGCTGACCGCTCTCGACGGCTACCGCGATGCCGCCGCACCTGGCGGTTACAAGTTGTGGACACCGCAACTGCGGGGCACCGATGCGCCGAAGCTGACCGCGGTGATTCAACCGCTGCACGAAAGCCTGTCCACCGTTGCACAGAAGGTCGTGGCAGCACATTGAGTGCCGAGGATGGCGCGCCGGACACCCCCGGGGTGTCTCGGCGCGACATGCTGGCCGGGGCGCTGTGGGCCGGGGTCGGCGGGGTCGCGCTCGGCGCGACCGCGGGAGCGGCCGGCGCCTGGGGACTGACCCAGCATCAGCACGCCGGTGACGACCTCGTCGACCTGTCGCAGAGTTACCCGTTCTACGGTCAGCCTCACCAAGGCGGGGTGGCGACCGAGCCGCAACGCCATTGTGTCTTCATGACCTTCCGCTTCACCGGCGCCGCCGACCGCCACACGTTGCAGAGCCTGCTGGCCCGCTGGTCGGCGGCGGCCGCCGTATTGCAACGCGGCAAGCCGGTCGGTGCGGTTCAGCCCGACAACGACGTACAACCGGCGGATGACACCGGAGAGGTATTCGGGCTGAGCCCCGCCAGCCTCACGGTGACCCTCGGACTGGGACCGGAGGTGTTCGGTGAGCGCTTCGGGCTCGGCGCCCACCGACCTGCGCTGTTCGGTCCACTGCCCCGACTCAACGGCGACGAGCTGGATCCGAAGCTAACCGGGGGCGACCTCAGCGTGCAGGCGTGCGCGGACGACCCCCAGGTCTGCTATCACGCGGTGCGCAACCTGGCCCGGCTTGGCCGCAGCGTCGCGTACCCGAGTTGGGCCGTCCTCGGCTTTGGCCGGGCCTCGGCGGGCCCAGGTCAGCAGACACCGCGAAACCTGTTGGGCTTCAAGGACGGAACTCGAAACATCGCCACCGACGAGGACTACGCGCGCTTCGTATGGATCAAGGGTGGCGACCAGCCGTGGCTGGAGGGCGGGACCTACCAGGTGGTGCGCAAGGTGCGCATGCTGATGGAGACGTGGGACACCGACCGCGTCGGCAACCAGCAGCGAATCTTCGGTCGGCACAAGGAGAACGGCGCGCCGTTGACCGGAAGTGCCGAGTTCGACACCCCGGACTTCGCGGCGCGCGACGCCGCGGGCGACTTGGTGATCGACCCCCTGTCGCACGTTGCGCTGGCTGCCCACGAGCACAACGACGGCATCATGATCCGTCGACGTTCCTACAACTACACCGACGGATTGGACGACAGCGGCCAGCTCAACGCGGGCCTGTTGTTCATCTCGTACCAGAACGACCCTCGTCACTTCATCGCCATCCAAGATCAGCTCGGCGCCCACGACCTGCTCAACGAGTACATCCGGCACGTCGGTTCGGCCATCTTCGTGGTACCCCCGGCTCCCGAGGAAGGCCACTACATCGGCGAGCCGTTGTTCGGCTAGGCGCCGCAAGGCCATTCGTCAATCAACCATCCACAGGCGGCCGGCGCTGTGGATGGTTGATTGCTCGCCTCGCCGAGGTCGTCGACCATGCCCTTCATGAGTCATCGCGAACTGCTTCCGATCCCACCCGTCGAAACCGCCACCGACCCCATTGCCTCCGCCGCGGACCTACGCCAGCGTTGGCGCGCGCTGATGGGCCCCCTGGGGTTCGACGAACGAGTGCTGCGATTCGGCTTCGTCGGTCCGGACCGCTGCATGATCAAGGTGCTGGGCGACTTTCCGATCAAGTTGACCCCCGAGCTGCGTCCCGTGCGTCAGCTCGTGGAAACGTTGCGCGCCCTGGTCCACCAGCTGGGTGACGGCACCACCGTGGCGCGGCTGTTGACCCGCCCCGGGGTGGGACCGGTGTCGGATTCCGACCGACGATGGGCAACGTTGCTCACCCACACCGCAGCCGAATTCGGGGTACCCCTAGAACCCATCTTCCGCGCCCACGACGAGGCCCTGGTCCAACTCGACTCGGAGCTACAGGGAACAGCTCAGGTCAGGTAGCGATACGCCGGCGAACCGGGCTCGAGCGCCTCGACGTGCACCTCGGAAGTGCGCATGCGCTCCATCAGACCGTCGAGATCCGCCGCCGAACCCAGTTCGATGCCGACGAGCGCCTCGCCCGTCTCGCGGTTGTTCCGCTTGACGTACTCGAAGAGCGTGACGTCGTCGTTGGGACCGAGCACGCCATCGAGAAATCTGCGCAGCGCGCCGGGCTCCTGCGGAAAGTCGACCAGGAAGTAGTGCTTGAGCCCCAGATGAACGAGCGAACGTTCGAGCACTTCGTTGTACCGCGACACGTCGTTGTTGCCACCGGAGATCAGGCACACGACGGTCGAGTCCGGGGCGATCGATCCTTCCGACGCGGCCTCCAGGAGCGCCGCGACGGACAGCGCGCCTGCTGGTTCGGCGATGATGCCCTCGTTCTGATACAGGTCCAGCATCGCCGTGCAGACCGCGCCTTCGTCGACCGTCGTGATCGAGACCATGTCACCCGCGGCGGCCAGGGCCGCGTACGGCATGTCACCGGCCCGCGCGACCGCGGCTCCGTCGACGAATTGGTCGACTTCCGCCAGCGTCACGGGCCCGCCGTTGGCGAGCGCGGCCACCATCGCCGCGGCTCCTGCCGGTTCCACCCCGAGCACCGAGGTGTTGGTCGTCCGCTCCGCGAGGTAGGTGGTGATGCCGCTGATGCATCCGCCACCCCCCACCGGGACGATCACCAGGTCGGGCTCGGCGTCGAGTTGGTCGAGCAGCTCCACGGCGATGGTGCCCTGGCCTGCCATGGTGCGCACGTCGTCGTACGGCGGCACCAGGGTGGCCCCGGTCCGGGCGACGTCGTCGAGCGCGGCCGCGGCCGCCACGTCATACGTCCGGCCGCCGACGATCAGCTCGATGAACTCACCGCCGTGATAGCGAATCCGATCCCGCTTCTGCTTCGGCGTCTTGGCCGGCACGTAGACGCGGCCGTGGATGCCCATCGAGCGGCAGGCCAGCGCAAACCCCTGCGCATGGTTGCCTGCCGACGAACACACCACGCCTGCGGCCGACTCCTCGGCCGACAACTGCATCATGAGGTTGAAGGCGCCGCGCAGCTTGTACGAACGCACCGCCTGCAGGTCCTCGCGCTTGAGGTAGACGCGCGCTCCGGTGAGCGCCGAGAGGCGGTCGCTGAAATGCAGGGGACTTGGCGCGACGACCTCGGAAATACGCTGAGCGGCCTCGTCGATGTCCGCAGCCCGAAGCGGGGCGGCGGAACTCATGCGGGGGCTTTGGCTCAGGTCAGCGGACACCGGTCAATGGTGCCACTGACCTGTCCGTTTGGAAAAACCGATCAGCCGACCGGGGTGAGCACGAACAGTGGGATCGCTCGGTCGGTCTTGGCCTGATATTCGGCGTAGTTGGGAAAGGCCGCTACGGCGCGCTCCCACCAGAGCGCCTTTTCGGCTCCGAACACCTCGCGTGCGTCGTAGTCGTTGGTGACGGGACCGTCCTGTAACTCGACGCGCGGATGCGCCACGACGTTGTAGTACCAAACCGGGTTCTTCGGGGCACCCCCCAGCGACGCGACGACCGCGTACTCCCCTTCGTGCTCCACCCGCATCAGCGGGGTCTTGCGCAGCTTGCCGGTCTTCGCGCCGACGGTGGTGAGCAGGATCACCGGGTAACCCTGCAGTTCGGTGCCCTGCTGTCCGCCGGAGGTGAGGTACACCTCGGCGTTCTCCCGGACCCAGTCCGACGTGCTCGGTTCGTATTCTCCGGTGAGTGGCATGACGCCGAGTCTAGGCCGAGCTGCACCACGTCGAAGTTGTTGGCCTGATCCAGAGTTTTGGCTACCCGAAATATTGGATGAGGGTTATCGTGGTAACCATGACGACGCCCTCCGAGGTACGGATAGCCGGCGTTCCATGGCCGCTGTACAAGCTGGTCTCGCTGGCGGTCGGAGTCCTGGTGCTGGTGGTCGTCGGGGTGGCCACCGCCAGCGTCGGTTCGGCCGTCGTCGCCGGGTTTGCGGCAGCCACGGTGGTCTGGCTGGCACTGAGCATCTTCCGGTCGGCCGGGCGCTAACCCTCGATCAGCCCGCGTAGCGCCGCGCCTCGGGGGCAGCCTCGACCCACACACGGCCAGATGCCGCGACGTTTCCAGGGAACCCACAGTCGTGTCGTCGTCGATTCCTCCGTGGTGACGCACACACTTGGCTCATGGCCGATACTCCCGACGCCCCGAAACCGGTTCAGGACTTTGCACACCGGGCCGAGCGCATCACCTCGAGCGCCGAACGGCACGTACCGTCCTGGCTGAAGCCCGGCGACGCGGAGAACCGGCTACCCGCCGTCATCGCCATCATTGCGGTGATCGTGCTGCAACGCGCGATACCCGTGCAGTACACAGTGGTTCCGCGCTGGCCGTTGATCACGCTCGAACTACTGCTGCTGCTGGTACTGCTCGTCACCAATCCGCTGACTCTGGCGCGGCGCACCACCGTCGGCAGATGGGCGGCCCTGGGCCTCACCGCGGCCATCACGCTGGACAACACCGCCTCGGCGGCGGTGTTGGACTATCGCATCCTCATCGGCGAAGTCAGCAACAACCCCGCCGTGCTCCTGGGCAGCGGCGCCGCCATCTTCATCACGAACGTCATCGCCTTCGGCATTTGGTACTGGGAACTGGACCGCGGCGGACCGTTTGCTCGCCGGGCCGGCGAAAAGCCCTACCCCGACTTCCTGTTCCCGCAGATGTCCGACCCCGTCAACGCGAAGCCGGACTGGCGGCCGACCTTCGTCGACTACCTGTACGTGAGCTTCACCAACGTCGTCGCGTTCTCCCCGACCGACACCATGCCGCTGTCGCGTTGGGCCAAGTCGATGATGACCGTGCAGTCCCTGGTGTCGATGTCGACCTTGGCGCTCGTCATCGCGCGTGCGGTCAACGTACTGAAATAGCCCGGATGCGAGCCTCGGCGCTCGGCGCTAACCGAGGCAGCCGGGACCCAACAACGCCTTGAGGTCGCCCATCAGCGCCGACGACGTCGTCACCCGAAGGGCCTGGTCGAGTTCCAGGGTGGTGATGCGGTCTCCGCTGACCAGCCGCAGGTGCACCAGTGCGGTACCGGGATGATTGGCGAGCACTTGCTTGAGTGCGGTGACCTTTTCGACCGTGCACTGCCGCGTCGGCAAGCTCACCGCCAGCGGCCGGTCGGCCTGCGCACTCGAGAAGTCGGGTACGACCAGATCGTTGGCGATCAGGGAGATCCGGTCGTCGCGGGCGCTGACCTTGGCACTGACCAGCACGACCGCGTCGTCGGCGATCTCTGCCCCAAAGGTCGAGTAGGTATGCGGGAAGAACATCACCTCGATGCCGCCCGTCAGATCCTCCAATTGCGCTGAGGCCCAAGGCATCCCGTTCTTGTTGACCCGCCGGTTGACTCCGGCCAGGATGCCACCGACCCGCACCTGCGAGTCGTTGGGCACGTCGCCGTTCAGAATGGCCGGAATGTTGCTGTCCACCTGCGCGGCGAGCAGGTGGGCCACGCCGTTGAGCGGATGCCCGGACACGTAGAGCCCCAGCATCTCTCGCTCCAGGGCCAGCTTGTGCTTGTCCTCCCATTCGTCGTCGGGCACCTTGATGGTGAAGACCGCGTCGGTGGCGGCGTCGGCCCCACCGAACAGGTCGAACTGACCGATCGCCTCGGCCTTCTTGGTGCCCAACACCGAATCGACGGCGTCGGTGTGGATCAGGAACAGCCCCTTGCGGGTATGTCCGAGCGAATCGAAGGCGCCCGCCTTGATCAGCGATTCCGTCACCTTCTTGTTGCAGGCGGTGACGTCGACCTTGTTCAGATAGTCCGAGAAGTCGGTGTACTTGCCCTTCTCCCCGCGGGTATTGATCAGCGAGGCCACGACATTGGCGCCGACGTTGCGCACCGCCCCCAGGCCGAACCGGATGTCGGTGCCCACCGAGGCGAAGTTCAACCCCGATTCGTTGACGTCAGGCGGCAACACCGTGATCCCGAGCCGGCGACAGTCGGCCAGGTAGACGGCGGCCTTGTCCTTGTCGTCGCCGACGGACGTCAGCAGGCCCGCCATGTACTCGGCCGGAAAGTTCGCCTTCAGGTACGCCGTCCAGTACGACACCAGCCCGTAACCGGCGGCGTGGCTCTTGTTGAACGCGTAGTCGGCGAACGGAAGCACGGTGTCCCACAACGCCTTGATGGCCGCCGCCGAGAACCCGTTGGCCTTCATGCCGTCGGAGAAGCCCTGGAACTCCTTCTCGAGGACCTCGCGCTTCTTCTTGCCCATCGCCTTGCGCAGAATGTCGGCTCGGGCCAGCGAATACCCGGCGACCTTCTGCGCGATGCGCATGATCTGTTCCTGATAGACGATCAGGCCGTAGGTCTCGGACAGCACCTCCCGCAGCGGCTCTTCGAGCTCGGGATGAATCGGCTTGATCGCCTGGCGGGCGTTCTTGCGGTCGGCATAGTCGTTGTGGGCGTTCATGCCCATGGGGCCGGGCCGGTAAAGCGCGATGACGGCCACGACGTCCTCGAAACCCGTCGGCTGCATGCGCCGGAGCAGGTCGCGCATCGGCCCACCGTCGAGCTGGAACACGCCGAGGGTGTCCCCACGCGAGAGCAACTCGTAGGCCGCCGGGTCGTCGAGCGGCACCGCGTCGAGGTCGAGCTCGATCCCGCGGTTGGCCCGGATGTTGTCGATGCAGTCGCCGATGATCGTCAGGTTCCGCAGCCCGAGGAAGTCCATCTTCAACAGCCCGATGGCCTCACACGACGGATAGTCCCAACCCGTGATGACGGCCCCGTCCTGCGGCCGCCGCCACAACGGGATGGCGTCGATGAGCGGCTCCGAGCTCATGATGACCGCGCACGCGTGCACGCCCGCGTTGCGGACCAGGCCCTCGAGCCCGCGGGCGGTCTCGTAGATGGTACGCACGTCCGGATCGGTGTCGATCAGGTTGCGGACCTCGACGGCTTCCTTGTAGCGCTCGTGCGACGGGTCGGTGATGCCGGACAGTGGGATGTCCTTGGCCATGACCGCAGGCGGCAGCGCCTTGGTGATGCGGTCGGCGATCGCGAACCCGGGCTGGCCGTAGTTCACCCGCGCCGAATCCTTCAGCGCCGCCTTGGTCTTGATGGTGCCGAACGTGATGACCTGGGCGACCCGGTCACTGCCCCACTTGTTCGCCGCGTAGCGCAGCATCTCGCCGCGCCGCCGGTCGTCGAAGTCGATGTCGATGTCGGGCATCGATACGCGCTCGGGGTTGAGGAACCGCTCGAAGAGCAGCCCGTACTGGATCGGATCGATGTTCGTGATGCCCAGCGCGTAGGCCACCAGCGACCCGGCCGCCGACCCGCGGCCCGGCCCCACCCGGATGTCGACCGACCGGGCGTAGTTGATGAGGTCCGCCACGATCAGGAAGTAGGACGGGTAGCCCTTCTCGCAGATGACCCCGATCTCGAACTCGGCCCGATCGGTGTACTCCTGCGGCACGCCGCCGGGGAACCGGCGTTGCAACCCCAGCACGACCTCGTGCTGCAGCCACGAGGCCTGGTCGTGCCCCTCGGGAACCGGGAAGATCGGCATCCGGTCCTTGGGCGCCCAGACCTCGGCGTAGGGCTGGACGCGTTCGGCGATCAGCAACGTCGAGTCACACGCGCCGGGCACCTCGGCATCCCACATGGCCCGCATGTCCGCGGCGGACTTCAGGTAGTAGCCGTCCCCGTCGAACTTGAACCGCGTGGGATCCGACAGCGTCTTGCCCGTCTGCACGCACAGCAGCGCCTCGTGGTTGCGCGAGGCTTCCTTGGTGACGTAGTGGCAGTCGTTGGTGGCCAGCGGCGGAATGCCCAGTTTGCGACCGACTTCGAGCAGGCCCTCCCGGACCCGGCGCTCGATCTCGATGCCGTGGTCCATCAATTCCAGGAAGTAGTTCTCCGGCCCGAATATCTCCCGCCACTTGGCGGCCGATTCCAGGGCCTCGCGCTCGTGCCCCAGCCGCAGCCGCGTCTGCACCTCGCCGGACGGGCAGCCGGTGGTGGCGATGATGCCCGCAGAGTTCTCGGCGATGATCTCGGCGTCCATGCGTGACCACTTGCCCAGCTGGCCCTCGAACGAGGCCAGCGACGACAGCTTGAACAGGTTCCGCAGCCCGGTGGCGTTCTCGGCGACCATCGTCATGTGGGTGTAGGACCCGCTACCCGAGACGTCGTCGCCCTTCTGGCCGGGTTCACCCCAGAGAATGCGCTTGGTGTCGAAGCGTGAACCGGGCGCGATGTACGCCTCGACCCCGATGATCGGGGTGATGCCCACTTCGGTTGCCGCGTTGTAGAACTCGCTGGCACCGAACATGTTCCCGTGGTCGGTCATGCCGATCGCGGGCATCTCCAGCCGCTGCGCCTCGGCGAGCATCGGCTTGACCTTCGCGGCACCGTCCAACATCGAGTACTCGGTGTGGTTGTGAAGGTGCACGAAACCCGCACCACGACGAGCGCCTGTGCGGGGAGCAGACGAACCTGGGGCGCTGGCGGGTAGCGGAGACGAATCGACCATAGGGCCGTCAGTCTATTGCCGCGCTCCGACACCGCTCGGCGTGTCGCCAATCGTGTCGCCCACCCCGCCGCCGAGGCTGCATTGCAGCTCACTCGCCGGGCGGGCCCCCTGCTTCACGGACCGTTCACCGGCCCCGACCGCAAGCATCGCTCGAGGTACTCAGCCACCCATGGGCTGGACGTCAGTTCGATGGCACGTCGGTAGGTCGCCTCGGCCTCGGCCCACCGACGTGCGGCAGCGAGCAGATGTGCACTTAGCACCACGGCGGGCTGGAAGTCTGCGGTGGTGCTACGCAGCGCGTCGAGCGACTGCAGGCCCGACTCGGGCCCGTCCAGATCCCCGTCGAGCGCCGCGAGGGCCACCGCAGCACCGAGCGACGGCGCCTCCCTCAGCAGCGCCCGGTGCAGGGTGCGCAGGGTCTGTGTGCGGGTGATGTCGAGCGGGCCCCTCCGCGCCCGGCTGCAGTGCACGGACTGAATCGCCGCCTCGTACTGGAATCGGCCGGGCCGTCGGTAACCGTGGGCGCGCGCCAAGAGCCCCTCGCCTCGCGAAATCAGCGCACGGTCCCAACGCGAGACGTCCTGCTCGTCAAGCGGCACGAAGCGGCCGTCGGCCCCACACCGCGCCGGCTGCCGCGCGTGCGAGAGGCACACCAACGCCGCCAGGCCGAGTACCTCGGGCTCCGCCGGTAGGAGCTCGGCGAGAAGCAGGGCCAGATGCAACGCCTCACCGGACAGCGAGTCGACCGAACTCGGCGGAATCAACGGCGGAATCGACTGCCAGTCGATGGAGTACGCCCCGTAGACGGCCTCGAGCAACGCAGGCAACCGCTCGGCGAGCTGTCCTCGCTCCGGTTCCACGAACGGGAGGTTCGCGGCTCGAATGCGTCTCTTTGCCCGCACCAGACGTTGCGCCATGGCCTCCGGTGCGACGGCGAAGGCCGCCGCAATGGCCGCCGCGTCGACCCCCAACACGACCTGCAACATCAAGGGGGTGCGAACGGACGCGGCGATGGCGGGGTGCGCACACGCCATCATCAGCGCGAGCCGCCGATCCGGAATGTCCGAAGCCCCCACCCATTCGAGTGCCTCACGATCGGCTACCTCGAGTGGGACACTCGTCCGGTGCGCCGCCGACTTCCAGTAGTCGCGCAGGCAGTTGCGTGCGACGACGACCAACCAGGCCTCCGGATTGGCAGGTACGCCCTCGACCGGCCAGCGCAGCAGGGCCCGCTCGACGGCGTCGGCAAGTGCGTCCTCGGCCGCCGCGATGTCCCGGCCCGCCGCGGCTAGCAAGGCCAGCAGCCGGGCACGAGACTCGCGGGTGAGCTCCGCCAACTTCTGGCCGACCACCGCCTCTTCGGCACTCAGGGGCAATACCACCCGCGACCCGAGGCGTATGTCCTACCCACCGGCCGGATCTCGACCGACCCCCACCCCGTCGCCGGATTTCGCTGCGCCCACTTGACGGCCTCGGCTAGGTCCGGCACCTCGATGACGAAGATGCCACCGAGCTGCTCCTTCGTGTCCGCAAACGGGCCGTCCTGGATTTCCGGCGTTCCGTTCCTGGAAGTCACCGTGGTGGTCGAGGCAACACTGTCGAGCACCTCGGTGGTGATCAGCACCCCGGCCGCAGACAGGTCGTCGGCATAAGCCTGGAACGCGGCCATCGCCGGAGCCATGTCTTCCTCGGTCAAACCGATCGAAGCACCCTCTTGGTAGTGCATGAGCAGGCAGTAACGCATGATGTCGTCCTCACGTCGGGTACTTCTCGTCGCAAGCCCGGTTCCAGCTTGTCACCGTGATGACGATTCAGGTGTCGGGAAATCGACATCCTCGGACAACTCGGTTCCCGAAGTCCGGCGCAGCGCGCCGAACGTCATCACCGCCAGTGCCATCCAGATCAATCCGAAGCCGATCCAACGCCCCACCGGCATGGGTTCGTGCCCGAACGACACGCCCCAGGCCATCTGCAGCCCGGGGTTCAGGTAGAACAGCAGCCCCATGGTGACCAGCGGAAGGCGCTGCGCGGCCGCGGCGAAGAGCAGCAGCGGCACGGCCGTGACAGGTCCGGCCAGCACCAACAGCACCGTGTGCCAATTACCGTGATTGACGAAGTGGCCCTGCCCGAGCAGCTGCAGCGTGACCAGATAGCCAACCGCCAGCGGCAGCGCAATCAAGGTCTCGACGGCCACGCTGACCCGGGGGTCCGCGTCCACCACCTTCTTCACCACCCCGTACAGGGCGAAGCTGGCCGCCAGCACGAGCGCCAGGTACGGCGGCTCGCCGACTTCGAGGGTCAACACCACCACTGCCACGGCCGCCAGTGCCAACGCCGCCAGCTGCCACCGACCGATGCGCTCCCGGAAGACGAGCACGCCGACGGCCACCGTCACCAGGGGGTAGATGAAGTAGCCGAGGGCCGCGTCGACGACGTGGCCATGGGTGGCGGCGAAGATGTAGACGCCCCAGTTGATGGAGATCAACACCGAGGCGGCGGCCAGGTACAGCCAGGTGCGCGCGCGGAGCCGGCGCAGGTCGCCCAGCCGGCGCGCCGCGACCAGCACGAGGAGCAGGCTCGCGGCACTCCACACGATGCGGTGGGCCAAGACCTCTAGGGAGCCGGCGGGCAGCAGCAGCGGAAAGAACCCGGGACACAGGCCCCACCATGCGAAGGCGCCGACCCCGAACAACATCCCAGAACGTCGGGACGCCGCGGCCGACTGGTCGCTCACGAGTCGTGGTGGCGCAGAACGTCGAGGGCGTGCTGAAGGTCGGCCGGATACGGGCTGGTGATCTCGATGCGCCGGCCATCGGCCGGATGTGCGAAGGCCAGCGACCGCGCGTGCAGCCACTGCCGTTCCAACCCGAGTTTCTTCGCCAGCGTCGGATCCGCCCCGTACGTCAGGTCCCCGCAACACGGATGGTGCAGGGCGGAGAAGTGCACGCGGATCTGATGGGTGCGCCCCGTTTCCAGGTGCACGTCGAGCAGGCTGGCCGCCACGAACGCCTCGACGGTGTCGTAGTGCGTGATGCTGTGCCGGCCCTGCTCGGTGACCGCGAACTTCCAATCGTTGCCGCGGTGGCGTCCGATCGGCGCGTCGATGGTTCCGCTGGACGGATCCGGATGGCCCTGCACCAGCGCGTGGTAGCGCTTGTCGACCGTGCGTTCCTTGAAGGCACGCTTGAGCACGGTGTACGCGCGTTCGGAGATGGCCACCACCATCACCCCGGACGTGCCTGCGTCGAGCCGTTGCACAATGCCCTTGCGTTCGGGCACGCCGGACGTGGTGATGCGGAAACCGGCGGCAGCCAGTCCGCCGAGCACGGTCGGGCCGGTCCACCCGACCGACGCGTGCGCGGCCACACCAGGTGGCTTGTCGACGGCCACGATGTCGTCATCGGCATAGAGGATCGACATCCCCTCGATGTCGACCGGCGGATTGTCCAGCGGGGCAGGCGGTTCCGGCAGCTGCACTTCCAGCCAAGCACCCGCCGGGAGGCGTTCGGACTTGCCGACGGCCACCCCGTCCAGCTCGACCCCTCCGGCTTCGGCGATGGCGGCCGCCGCCGTACGCGACAACCCCAGCAGGCGCGCCAGTCCGGCGTCCACCCGCAACCCCGCCAGCCCCTCGGGAACCGGCATCGAGCGGGACGTCACTCTGGCCTGCGCTCCGACTCGGGCGAACTCGGCTCGCCGACGTCGGCCAACGCCTCGTCGGCCCCGTGTCCGTGGGGCAGCTCCGACGCATCGCCCGCCGCGGGCTCGGCGGTGTCGTCGGTGTGGGCGGAGTGGGCGGTGCCGGCAGTGTCGGCTGTGTCGACTGTGTCCGCCTCGATGTCCTCCTCGGAGCGGCGCCGCCCCACGGTGTCGAAGTCGTAGCCGAAGAACGACAACGCCACCAGCAGCGCGGCTCCGCCGACCACTGCGGGATCTGCGACGTTGAACACCGGCCACCACCCGATCGACACGAAGTCGATGACGTGCCCCTGAAGCGGAGCCGGCCCGCGGAAGAACCGGTCCATCAGGTTTCCGAGCGCCCCACCGAGGATCATGCCTAGGCCCAGCGCCCACCACGGGGACACCAACCGCGGGGCCATCCACACGATGCCGACGACCACCCCCGTGGCGATGACCGTCAACACCAAGGTGTAGCCGGCGGCCAGGGAGAAGGCCGCGCCGGGATTGCGGACCAGCGTCCACGTCACGGTGTCGCCGATGATGGACACCGGCTGATTCGGCGTCAACAGCTTGACGGCCAGGAACTTGGTGACGACGTCGAGCGCAAGCACGGTCAGGGCCACCGAGACCAGCAGCCAGAGCCGACGCCGGGGCTGGAGCTGGTGCTGGGGTGCTGCTGACGGGTCCGTCTTCGTCGCCTGGACCGAGTCGGTGGATTCGTCAGTCACCCCCCCATCATCCCCCAAGCGCCCCCGGCCACTTCCCTCGTCCCCGTTCCAGCGCACCTCCGCGGGCCGATTCACCCCCGCCGGACTCCCCCAGCACGCCCGTCGGCGGCGACTCGGGAACAATCACCGCCATGAGCCGCCTCGTCGTGATCACCACCGGAGGGACCATCGCGACCAGCACCGGAGCCGATGGCGTGGCGCGGCCGACGCAATCGGGTAGCGACCTGATCGCGGGGCTTCACCCGGATTACGACGTCGACGTCGTCGACCTCATGGCCGTGGACAGCAGCGAGTTGACCCCGGCGGACTGGGACCGGATCGGTGCCGCGACGCGGACCGCCGCGGACTCCGGTGCGGACGGGGTGGTCATCACCCACGGAACCGACACCATGGAGGAGACCGCGCTCTGGCTCGACGCCACCTACCCGGGGACGGTCCCGGTGGTGCTGACGGGCGCGATGCGCAGCAGCGACGAACCCGACCCGGACGGTCCCGCCAACCTCGCCGAAGCCCTGGCCGTCGCCGCGAGCCCGGCCACGCGCGGGCTCGGCGTACTGGTCAGCTTCGCCGGCACCGTGTGGCAGCCGCTCGGCATCACCAAGACCGGAGCTCGATTCGACGGTGCTCCGCTCGGCTCGGTGCACGCCGCCGAGGTGAGCCTCGACTCGGAGAAGCGCCGGCCGTGGTTCGGCGAGCTGGCGGCGGTGGACGCCGGCCGGGTGGACGTCGTCGCAACGTATGCGGGCAGCGACGCCGTGGCACTGCACGCCTGCGTTGCGGCGGGCGCACGTGGCCTGGTACTCGAGGCCCTCGGCTCGGGGAATGCCTCCACCGCGGTGGTCGACGGCGTGCGCGAGGCCGTACTGGCCGGGGTGACGGTGGCCATCTCGTCCCGGGTGCCCGGCGCCCGGGTGGCCGCGCGGTACGGACCCGGGCGCGCACTCGTCGACGCCGGGGCCGTGTTGGCGCCGACCGTGCGCCCGGCACAGGCCAGGGTGCTACTGATGGCGGCGCTGGCCGCCGGGCTAGCCCCCGGCGGCGTGCTCGCCGACTGGGGCTGATCCCTGCGCCCTGGCCGCCACGTATTCGGGCCAGTCGAGGCTGTCCAGCGGATCCGCTCGCGCGAGCTCGGGAGCGTCCGCGGCGAACGTGCGCATCACCCCCGGCCCGCCGGCTCGGGTCTCGAACCGCACGCTCATCACGCCGTGCCCAGCTCCCTGCACCCAGCCGTGCCCGTACTGCGTGTGCCTGACGTCGTCCCCGACGCGCCAGCCCGACGGCTCCGGCACTCGGATGGGCACCGGCCCCGACTGGTGGCTGTCCGAGGCTTCCAACGTCTGGTCGAGATCCGGAAAGAGCGACTCCTGCATGACGTCGGAGAAACCCGAGAAGCCCACGCCCACAAGGCGAATCGGGCCGATCTCAACCGGGTCGAGCAGCAACCGCCGTGCGGTGCCGAGCAAGGTCGACAGCTCCGTCGTGGCGTACGGCAGGGTCGCCGATCGCGTCAGCGTGCTCATGTCGGACTTCTTCAGCTTGACGGTGACCGTCCTGGCTCCGCGGCCATCGCGCACCAGCCGGCGGTGCGCGTGCTCCCCAATGGGGCCGATGGCGTCGCGGAGTTGGTCGAGTGTGATCAAATCCTCGGCAAACGTCGATTCCGCACTGATCTGCTTGCTCTCCGAGCGCTCGGCCACCGGCCGGTCGTCGATGCCCTTGGCCAACCGGTGCAGCGCCGGCCCGACCGTGGCCCCGAGCACGTCGGCCACCTCGGAGTCGGACAACGCCGCCAGCGCCCCGACGGTGCCGATGCCGAGCCGATGCAACCGCTCCTCGGCCACGGGCCCGATACCCCACAACCGGCGCACCGGCAGCCCTGCGAGCAGCGCCTGCTCCTCGTCGCGGGCGATCACCCGGACGCCGTCGGGCTTGGCCAGGCCGGACGCAATCTTGGCCAGCTGTTTGCCCGAGCCCGCTCCCACCGAGGCCACCAAACCGGTTTCGGTGAGCACTCGGGCCCGCAGCCCCTCGCAGAACCGTTCGACGTCCCGCGCGTCAGCTCCGGCGAGCTCGAGCGGCTCGCCGAACGCCTCGTCGAACGACAGCTGTTCGAGCACCGGCACCACGGTTCGCACGGCGTCCAGCACGCGGGCGCTGGCCATGCCGTAGACCGCACCGCGCGGAGGCAGCACCACGGCCGCCGCGCCGACGAGCCTGCGCGCCTGGTGCATCGGCATGGCCGAGCGGGCCCCGAAGACGCGCGCCTCGTAGCTGGCCCCGGCGACGACGCCCCGTCCGCCGAGCCCGCCGACCAGCACCGGCCGTCCACGCAGCGTGGGCCGGGTGAGCTGTTCGACCGAGGCGAAGAACGCATCCATGTCGAAGTGCAGGACCCACCGCCCGGCCGGCTTGGCACCGGTCCGCCGGGCATCGTCGGAGGTCACCATGGCGATGCTAGGACGCTAGCCTGACGTCCATGACGGAACCCGTTCGCGACGTCCCGATCCGGGACGAGTCGATCCGGCTCGGACAGTTCATGAAACTCGCCGACCTGATCGACCGCGGCTCGGACGCCAAGGAGGCGATCGCCAGTGGAGCCGTGACCGTGAACGGCGACGTCGAAACCCGCCGAGGCAGGCAACTGCGCCCCGGGGACACCGTCGCGGTGGCCGGCCAGTCCGCCCGCGTCGTCCCCCAACCCACCGCAGAACTCGAGTAGCCGACTACTCGGAGCGTCCGCGCCGCAAGTGCCTTGACTGATCGGGAGTGATCGAACTCGCACAGTCGAAGGGGTGGGGACCATGCCGTCACTAGCCGTGGTGATCGGATTCGAAGCGCTGGCCAAGGCCACCGCACGGCCACCGGTCGCCCGTCGCAAGCGAAACCCGCTGCGTCGCCGCGCGGCGACGCTCTGGAGCTCACTGCGACCGAGCCGAACCACGGCCGCCGCCACGGGGCCCGACATTCGGGTCCCCGTCGCGGCACCGCGCCAGGGATCCGGCTTGCGCGTGACACCCTGACGTCGCCACGGCCTCAGACCTTGGTGATCGCCACCTTCACGCCGGCCCCGAGTTCCACCGCGTCGGCCGGTTCGCCGAATTCGAAGCTGGTCGCCAGCACTTCGCTTGCGATCAGGTCGGCGTGAGCGCGCGCCCAGGCCTCCCGGTCGGGCGGTACCGAGATCACGACACTGATCCGGTCGGACACCTCCAGCCCGCTCGTCTTGCGCAGCTCCTGCAGTTCGCGGATGCGGTCCTTGGCCCAGCCCTCGGCCTCGAGCTCGGGGGTGAGCGTTCCGTCCAGCACCACCAAACCCGCTCCATCGGGCAGTTCCGCGGTCCATTCCGGTTCGGCAGCAACTAATTTCGACGAGTACTCCTCGGGCAGCAGGGTGGCCGGGCCGGCCGTCATGGTGCCGTCGGGATGCACTACGCCCGCCCCGGCCTTGACGGCCTTGATCGCGGCCTGCACGTCCTTGCCCAGGCGCGGTCCGGCGACTCGGGCGTTCACCGACAACTCGAAGCGCCCGAAGGCGTCGATGTCGTCGGTCAGCTCGACGTTCTTGACGTTGAGCTCGTCGGCGATCAGCGCGGCGAACGGTCGCAGGGTATCCGGGTTCTCCACGGCCACGGTCAGTTTCGGCAGTGGCAGGCGGACCCGAAGCTTCTTGGCCTTGCGGACCGAGGACGCCGCCGAGCACACGTCGCGCACCTGGTCCATGGCGGCCACCAACTCGGGATCGGCGGGCAGCTCACGAGCCTCGGGCCAGTTCTTCAGATGCACCGACCGCTCTCCGGTGAGTCCACGCCAGATCACCTCGGAGATCAGCGGTAGCAGCGGTGCGGCAAGCCGGCCGGTGACCTCCAATACCGTGTGCAGCGTGTCGATCGCGTCGGGATCCTCGTCCCAGAAACGCGAACGGGACCGTCGCACATACCAATTGGTCAGCGCTTCGGTGAACTGGCGCAGCTGCTCGCACGCCACGGAGATGTCGCACACGTCCAGCGAGGCGGTTAGATCGTCGCGCAGCACCGCGAGTTTCGCCAGGATGTAGCGATCCAGCACGTGGGTCGAGTCCGTCCGCCAGGTGCCCTTCTGCGGTGCGTAGAGCGCCAGGAACGAGTAGGCGTTCCAGAACGGCAGCAGCACCTGGCGCACCCCCTCGCGGATGCCCTGCTCGGTGACCACCAGATTGCCGCCGCGCAGGATCGGCGAGGCCATCAGGAACCAACGCATCGCATCCGAGCCGTCGCGGTCGAACACCTCGGTGACGTCGGGATAGTTGCGCAGCGACTTGCTCATCTTCTGCCCGTCGCTGCCCAGCACGATGCCGTGGGAAACGCAGGTGCGGAACGCTGGGCGGTCGAACAGCGCGGTGGACAGCACGTGCAGCAGGTAGAACCAGCCGCGGGTCTGACCGATGTACTCGACGATGAAGTCCGCCGGGTGGTGCGCCTCGACG
Organism: Mycobacterium sp.; assembly: GCA_023264755.1. GTDB lineage: Bacteria > Actinomycetota > Actinomycetes > Mycobacteriales > Mycobacteriaceae > Mycobacterium. The sequence continues at coordinate 29,384 of JAHFVB010000002.1, forward strand.
CCCGCCGTCACGCCATCGCCACTGACGCCGTCGAACCACTTCTGGTTCTCGAAGGGGTAGTGCACCTGCGCATACGGCATCGAACCCGAGTCGAACCAGACGTCGAACACGTCCTCGATGCGTCGCATCGTGGAGCGTCCGGTGGGATCGTCGGGATTGGGTCGGGTTAGCTCGTCGATGTAGGGGCGGTGCAGATCGGTGGGGCGGACCCCGAAGTCTCGCTCCAGCTCGTCGAGGCTGCCGTAGACGTCGATGCGCGGGTAGGCGGGATCGTCGGACTTCCACACCGGAATCGGACTGCCCCAGTAGCGGTTTCGGGAGACCGACCAGTCGCGCGCGTTCGACAGCCACTTGCCGAACTGCCC
>JAHFVB010000124.1 GCA_023264755.1 Mycobacterium sp.
ACGATACCGGCCATTACGGGGCCGGCGGAAGCGACTCGTTCGGGGCCAGGCCTGGTGTCCACGGCAACCAGCGCGCCGCGAGCACAGGCAGCATCGGCCGCCTCGCGCCCCGCGGCCGTGGTCGCCACCACCTCCTGGCCGTTGGCGCCGGCCGCCAACCGGCCCCTGGGGCGGCTGAGCAGCTTTCGAGTGAGCAGGACCGTCCTGGCCTCGTCGACGCGCGCCTCCCACGACGGTCGCAAGCCCTGATACAGCCGGTCACCCGGCAAGAACGCAGAAGCGAACTTCGCGCCGACCATCTCCTTGATCCGGGTTGGCGTCGCGGGCTGCTCGATGGCCTCCAGGGCCTGCACCGCGCACAGCACTCTGGCCTGCCAGGAGTCCTCCGGTGATGGTGGCGCAACGGCGCCGAACTCCGATTCGTCGGTCACGACGAGGTGCGGATTGTCATGATGTCATCCCCCTTGCGGTGCCGTGCCCCCTCGACGCGGCTGCGAAGCTCCCACCGCAAGGTACCTCGCAGAGCAAGGCGGTATCGAGTACTTCACTACCCGAGTCGCGGCGCAGCGGCGCCGACTTCTCCAACCACCGGATCCAACCACCGGAGCGGGCGTCGACCTGCCGTCTTGCGTTTCGAGTACCCCTCTACTCACGCGCCCGGACGGCCCCACTCGCCATGATCGTCTGCGTCGGTGGCGGCCTTCGGGGGTTGGCCCCGACCGGCGATACGAGGGGGGCGGGCATGGCGCAACGAGACCAACCAGTCTCGGGGCGTCATGCCCGCATCGCCGTCGGACTCAGCTGTGGCGCGACCGGACTCGCCACGGCCGACAGCGACCTACCCGCATCGACTGAGGAGCAACCGATGAAGGACAACGTCCTCCGGATCGCGAGCAGCGCCGAGCCCAGCGCAGACGTACTACCGCTGCGTCGCCGCATTGGCCGCACCGTGGCAGCCGGATTCCCCACCCGCCGCTCCCCCGCCACGTCGACTGGCGCGCGCGGAGCCCTCGCGTCCGAGGCCGCGGCGACCGAACCCGCAACGCCGCCCGTGTCCGGAGTCTTCGAATCCACCGAAATGATCTGGCGGAAGACCCCGCAACGGCTGCCCGCAGCGACGCTCACCGTGGTCTTCGCAAGCTCGGGACGATCGATGATCGCCCGGGCCGGCGCCAACTACCTGTGGTTCGACATCGCCTGGGAGGACGATCGACTGTGCGCCACCGGGCCGGTGCAACGAGCAGACCAGGCCTCTACGCCATTGCCTTCCGTGGCACTGATCTGGTTCGAGCGTTTCCTGCTCGCAAGTCCGCGGCTGGCCGTCGGAGCACACGACGTGACACTTTCTGGACCGTCGGCCGAAGTCACCTTCACCGCAGTACGAGAGCCATCGTCCTGGTGCGTCGTATCTCCGATGCGGCTACAGTGCTGAGCGCGCACACGGCACGAGGACACAACGGGGTTTGGGTGGCAGCCGCACGGCAGGGGAAGTCGGCACATCGCTTCGCGCGGTGGGTAAGCCGCACGTGAGCCCGGTGCTGGACTTCCTCGGCAGGGTCGCCGAACGAGTCGACCGCCGCATCGGCTGGCCGCGACTACCCCTGCCACTTGCGGTACCCGTGCTGATCGGGCTGCGCCACCAGTTGCGCAAACTCAACCTCTACGACACCGGCCGTGGGCCGGCCGACCGTCCCTCGGCCGAGCAGTCCGATCCCGGCCCGCATCAGGTCAGGCGCACACTCGACGGCACGTTCAACGATGTGGAATGCCCGCTGATGGGGTCGGTCGGTAGCCGCTTCGGTCGCAACGTGCCGCGCCCGCATGCCGTCCCCGAACCCACCGACCAGATGTTCTCCCCCAGCCCCCGGCTGGTCAGTCGACGATTGCTGGCCCGCACCGAATTTCAACCGGCGACCACGCTGAACCTGTTGGCGGCGGCTTGGATTCAGTTCGAGGTCCATGACTGGTTCAGCCACGGCGATGTCGACCAAACCTGGGACCTGGCACTTGACGCCGACGACGACTGGCCAGAACGTCCGATGCGAATCCGCAAGACCACCCCAGACCCCAGCCCCGACCCCGGCGAGCCGCCGACCTTCGTCACCAACGACACCCACTGGTGGGACGCATCCCAAATCTATGGTGGAACAAGGGACTTCGCGAATCGGCTGCGGGCGGGCCACGGGGGGAAGGTGCGGCTCGACGAACTCGGCTTGCCGCCCGCCGACGTCGACGCTCACCTCGACCTCGCCGGTACCGCCGGCAACTTCTGGCTGGGGCTGGCCCTTCTGCATTCGTTGTTCCTGCGCGAACACAACGCCATCTGCGATCGGCTGGCCGCCGAATATCCGACCCTGAGCGACCAGGAGCTCTACGACACCGCACGGCTGATCAACGCCGCGGTGATAGCCAAGATCCACACCATCGACTGGACGCCGGCGATCATCGGCCACCCCACCACGGTGTTCGCCATGCGCGCCAACTGGTTCGGATTGCTCGGCGAGCGGTTCGAACGGCACTTCGGTCGCATCACCGGCAATGACCTACTGCAAGGCATCCCAGGTTCGGCCACCAACCACGACGGCGTCCCGTACTCGCTAACCGAGGAATTCGTGGCCGTGTACCGCATGCACCCGCTGATTCCCGACGACTTCGTATTCCGCGCCCTGAGCGACGACCGACAAGTGGCCACCTGGACGCTGCCGGAGCTGATGATCGACCAGGTCCGCGAGCGCCTGTCCGAGCGGCCGATGGAGGACCTGTTCTACTCGTTCGGCCGCGCCCATCCCGGGGCCATCACCCTGCACAACTACCCTGCCAGCCTGCGCCGGCTGCAGCGTGTCGACGGCCTGTTCGACCTTGCCGCCGTCGACATTCTGCGTACCCGCGAGCGCGGAGTGCCGCGCTACAACGAATTCCGCAGGCTCTTCCGGTTACCGCCAGCCGCGACGTTCGAGGAGCTGACCGGCGATCCCGCGGTGGCCGCCGAACTGCACGCCGTCTACGGCGACGTCGAGCGTGTCGACCTGATGGTCGGGTTGTACGCCGAGCCGAAACCAGCCGGATTCGGGTTCAGCGACACCGCTTTTCGGGTGTTCATCTTGATGGCGTCGCGCCGGTTGAAGAGCGACCGCTTCTTCACCCGTGACTTTCGCGCCGAGGTGTACACCGAGGCCGGCATGGCCTGGGTACGCGATTCCGACATGCGTGCAGTGCTAATCCGGCACTTCCCCGCGTTGTCGGCGGCCCTGCGCGGCGTGGCCAACCCGTTCGCACCGTGGACCGCCACGACCGCACCGACCGAACTCCCCACGAGCCAAGAACGGAGCCAGCAATGAGCACCAGCGGCAACGGCCCGACCTACCTGGCGTACTCCGACGACCTGGAGCGCCCCACCCCGGACGAGGACGCCATCATCGAGAAGATCGTGCACACGTTGCACGGCAACAACGTTGCGGCGTACCAGAAGTACCACCACGGCATCCGCGACGCTCACGCCAAGAGTCACGGCATCCTGCGCGGCGAACTGACCGTCTACCCGGACCTGCCACCCGAACTTGCACAAGGCCTGTTCGCCACCCCGGCCACGTATCCGGTCATCGCCCGGCTCTCCAGCACCGCTGGCGCCATCCGTAGCGATCAGCTCCGCGGAATCCACGGCCTGGGCATCAAGCTGATCGGTGTCGACGGTCCGCGCTGTCTTCCCGAAGACGGCGCCAACACTCAGGACCTGCTGTTCGTCACCCACCGCGAGTTTCCGTTCGCCGATGCCCGGACCTACCTGCGGCGGGGCATGCCGTTGGCCTGGCTCCTGGCGCGGCTGCCGGACTGGGGGCTGGGCGCTGCCTCACAGGTGTTCTCGGCGGTTGGCGCGGCGCTGAAACCGGTGGGTGTCGAGCTCCCGGAGGCGCTACAGCTGTTCACCCGGCCCAATACCCACATCCTGGGGATGACGTTCTTCACCTCGGCAGCGCTGCGCTATGGCGATTTCGTCGCCAAGATGTGCTTTGCGCCGCTGTCCAAATCGGTCGTGGACCTCATCCCCGTTCCGCTGTCCGCGCAGGCCGGGCCGGACGGCTACCGCAATATGGTCGTCGAGTTCTTCGCCACCCAGACCGCCGAATTCGAACTACGGGCCCAGCTCTGTACCGATCTCGCCACCATGCCCATCGAAGACGTCACTGTGGAGTGGCCCGAGGAACGCTCGCCCTACCGCGGCATTGCCAAGATCACCTTTCCCGTGCAGAACCCGGCCACGCCGGAGCGCCAGGCCTACGGCGACGACGTGCTGTCCTTCACGCCCTTCCGAGGCCTGGCCACGCACCGTCCGTTGGGCTCGATCAACCGGCTCAAGTTGCGCGTCTACGACGCCTCCAGCGACTACCGCCACCAGGTGAACGGCGTCGCCAAGGTGGAACCCTCGTCGATCGCCGAACTCCCAGCCTGAACCGCGGGCACCCAATCGATACCATTGCCCCGATTCGCCGCGCGCAAGCGGACCCCGGCTCCTACACTCACTAGCCGTGGGGGGTACGTGGCAATTGCTCGATCGCCCGTCCGAACACCAGGCGATTCGCAGCGCGCTGGAAGGGCGCGGCCGTGGCGTCGTGGTCATCGGGCCCGCCGGCGTGGGAAAGTCGACGCTAACTCGGATGGTTACGGATTCGCTTGCCACGCATGTGCATTGGGCGGCGTGCACCGAGTCATCCCAGAGCATCCCCCTTGGCGCGTTCGCCCAGTGGGTCGGTCGAGGCAGCGCGCGCGACCCCATCGCGATGCTCGCCGCGGCCCGGGAGTCCCTGTTCTCCGATGGCGAGGCGATCGTCGGGGTCGACGATGCGCACCTGCTGGACCAGTTGTCGGCGACGCTGCTGCATCACATCGCCGTCGACGGGGTCGGTCGCATCGTGGCGACCGTGCGCAGCGGCGAAGCCATTCCCGCCGCCGTCACATCGCTGTGGAAGGACGGATACCTCGAGCGGCTCGAATTGCGGGCACTGAGCAAGCAGCAGAGCATCACGCTGGTCGAGTCGGTGCTGCGCGGCACGTTGGAGGAGCTCAGCGCCGACGCGCTCTGGCAAGCCTCCGGTGGCAATCCGTTGTTGCTGCGCTACACCGTCGAGGGGGCTCTGGAGGCTGGGACGCTGACTTCGGTGTCTGGGGTGTGGCAGCTGCGCGGCGACACCGCGGTGCACTCCGGGTTGGCCCCCCTGATCGAGGAGCGACTCCGCGCCGCCGGCGACGTGGCGCTTTCCGCGTTGAAGATCCTCGCGTTGTGCGAACCACTGGATGTCGACACACTGAGCGAACTGGTCGGCGACGAGGCGCTCGATGCCGCCGAGAGGGCCGGGTTCATCGGCATCACCGACGACGGAACGCGGCCGAACGCCCGGTTCAGCCATCCCCTCTACGGCGACGTGGCGCGCCGCCTCATCGGCACCGCCTCGGCGCGGCGGCTGCGTGGCCGGCTGGCCGGCGTTCTGCGACAACAGCGACTCGAGACCCCGGCCCAGCGCATCCGGTTGGCTCAGCTGCAGGCCGACAGTGACGAGCCCGCCGACGCCAGTTTCCTGGTCAGCGCGGCCAAGGACGCGGTTTCGCTGGCGAACTTGCCACTCGGGGAACGGTTGGCCCGCAAGGCATTCGACGCGGGCGGCGGCATGCGGGCGGCCGAACTGCTGTCCCGCGCCGTGCTGTGGCAGGGCCGCCCAGCCGAAGCCGAGGACATCCTCGCGCGGTTCGATCCGGACCTCCTCAACGAGCTCGAGCTGGTCCAGTGGGGCATCCCGCGGCTGTCCACGCTGTTCTGGGCCATGGGGGAAACCCACCGGGCCCACGAGCTGTTGAGCTTGCTGCAGCAGCGGGTCACCCATCCGGCTCTACGGCTGATCGTCGAAGCGACGGGCGCAGCGGTGGCCGTGCACGAGAACGAGCTCGACAAGGGGCTCAATACCGCCGAAGCGGTGCTGGCCGATCCCGACGCCCCGATCCAGGCCGTCGAATTCGCCGCGTTCGCCGCGGGCTTGGCAATGGGCCCGGTTGGCCGCGGCGAGGATTTCGAGCCGATCGGGGCCCGTTGTCGGATCGATCAGCGGCCCACGGACGGCCTGATCCGCGCGATGGTCCGCTACGGCGACGTGCTGTCGTTGGTGCTCTCCGGGCAGTTCGACGCCGCGACCGAGCGGGCCGCGGAGTACACCCAATTCACCTCGACGGGGCAATTCACCGGCTGGGCGATCGCCAAGATCACCGAGGGGCTGGTCGGTACGTATCGAGGCGGGTTCCCGGATGCGATCCGGGCGATCGAACAGGCGCTGGCAGCGCTGAACGCGGAGAGTTCACTGCCGTGGCGGCTGCCCGCACGGTTGTTGTTGGCCCGCGCCTACGCCGCATTGGGCCAGCCGCAGCGCGCGGCGGACGTGTTGACCGACGCCACCGAGCACACCGGGCCCCAGGTCGCCATTCACGAACCGGCGCTGATGATCGCCCAAGCGTGGCTGGTCGCGGCCCGCGGCGGGGACCGGACCGCCGCCGACGCCGCGCGCAAGGCCGCCGCCGCAGCCCGCCGCGTAGGCCAATTCGCTCTGGAGGCCGAGGCGTTGCACGACGCGGTCCGGTTCGGCGACCGAACCGTCGCCCCGCGGTTGGCCGAACTGACCAAGCGGGTCGCCGGACCGTTGGTCCTCCTGCAGGCCGACCACGCCGCGGCGGTGGCCGACAAGGATGCGGTCGGCCTGGACGCCGTCAGTGCGGGCTTCGAGGGCACGGGTGCACTGCTGTCCGCGGCCGACGCCGCTGCTCAGGCCGCGGTCCTGCACCAAGCCGAGTACCGCACCCGGCCGGCGGCAGAGTCGACGTTGCGCGCCAAGGCGCTGGCGGCCACGTGCGGCGGTGCCAGCACGCCGGCGCTGCGCGCGGCGGTGCATCCCCTGCCGCTCAGCGAGCGGGAGCTGGAAATCGCCCTACTGATCGTCGAGGGTTTGAACAGCCGGCAGATCGCCGACCGGCTGACCCTGTCCCCGCGCACCGTCGAGGGGCACGTCTACCGCTCCTTCATCAAGCTCGGCGTCTCCGACCGTGATGAGCTGTCCGCGGTCGTGCGCGCGCACCTGCTGGCAGGTGGCGACCAGCCCGAGCCGCCCGCTCCTGGACCCGATGCCCCCTGAGGAGGTTGGACCGTTGCGGCCGAACAATTCTCGGTCTGCGCAGCGCCGATCGCGCTTGTCGAAGTAGGGACCCAGCCACGCTTCGGAGGTGTCGAGGAACCACCCGGCGGTAACTGCCAAGGTGCGCTTGTCGGCGTGCGTGGATACCGCGGCCGGCGGGTCGCCAGTCCGTTCGACGAGCTGGTCCACGAACTGGTATTGCTCATCGATTATCAGCGCTTCGATCACGAACGCGGCCGCGACGTCGGTGTCCCGAATCGCCAGCGGCACCCATTCGTCGGAGTTCTGGCTGCCTGCTGGTGGATGGTGTGCGCCGCAGTAGACGACGGGGTCGGGCCCGCCGAACCCAAGTACGGCGAATTCGTGATGCACCAGCTGGCCCTCCCGGCGCGGCACCTCGTCGAACGGGGCGGGAAGTCGACTCGCCCTGGTGGACGTGTACAGCGCGACGGTGCCCGGCGTTTCGGCGACGCCACGGGCCTCGGTCGCGGCTCCGTAGCCGCCGGCCAGATTGCCCCCGAAGGGCACTGCACCGATCCGGATGGCCTCCTGCACAAGGGAACTCGGGCCGAAGCCCCAGGCCGTGTCGAAGCCCTCGGCGTGGACCGCGGCCACCTTCCGATCGTCGAGGACGAGCACGTGGTCGCCATTGACGTACAACCCGGTCACGCACAGCGCTGCCGAACCAGTCAGCACCGTCCGCGGTCCTCGCGCGTCGGAGACCACCAGGACGTCTCCGTGGGGGCGCCGGGGGAACGTGCCTCGCTTGAGCGCCCAGTGTCCCGCCCGTGCGGCGAACACCGCCTCGAACCGGTCCTCCGGCGACGGCTCGCCGGTGTCGTGATGGGCCGTGGAGTCGTCCAGGATGATCCGCACCCGGCCAGCGGCGCCCAACTCGAGCAGCGCCGCACACACGTCGGGCTCGTCGAGGTCATGGGCGAAGACGTCCAGTGTCAATCCCGGATCCGCTCGGACTTCATCGAGCATCTCGAAGATGCGTTGGCGGGCAGTGGATCCCAGCCACTCGTATTGCTGGGCATAGGTGAAGGTGTCGCCGTAGACGTTGGCCCCGGCGACGCCGCCGGTGTCGTAGAACAGCTCGTCCGAGTGCGGTCGAATGGTGGTGCTGGGTCCGAAGCGCCGCACGAACGCCTGCGACTGCAGATGACCGCGGGTGAACCCGAGCTTGAGCTCGCCCGCCGCGAACGGGCCCACTTCGACCTCGACGGCGACGGCGGTCGAGGAATCCACCGGGAGCAGCGCGTCTTGCTCCGAGAAGAACCGAGGCGTCACCACGTAGACGTACACACCCAAGGCCGGAGTTCCGGCTTGGTGCACCAGGCCTGGTACATGCACCCACCGAAACCCTTGGATGGGGGCGTTGACACTGGCGAAGGGAGACTCGGAGTGGAGCTGCGCGTGGGCCGCCGACGGCGCCAACCGCAGGTTGTTGTCGGCATAGTAGGGCGCCCGCCCCGGTGGCCTGACCTCGATGGTGAAGCCGGCAAGTCTCTCGCGGACACCGTTGCCGACTACGTCGAAGGCCAGCAGCGTCTTGGCGTCGCCCGGGTAGGCATTCACGGTGAGCTGTCCGTTGGTCGCCCGGGCGAGCGGCATGATTCGACGTCCTTTCGTCACGCACGGCCCAGCACACCTGGTGTTCTGGGCCGGTCTTCCACCATGCGTCCCGACGCCGTTTGCGCGCTTGAGTACCCGGCTACTCGACATTCGGGCGGCGCAGCCGGGGGTGGGCGGGCTGCCCTCACGGTCGACGGCATCGAGTAGTCGACTACGTACCTGGCCCTCCCCGTCCAGCACGACACTGATGTTCGAACACTTCGACCACGGGGGCCCGCGATGACCGACAGCCAAGAAGTCGACGCCGTCGACGACGATTCGGGCTCGGCCCGACCGCGGGCGGCACGTCTTCGGCTCGTCGAAACCACGCCCCAAGACGACGACCGTCCACCGCCCGCCGCGGACGAGAATTGGACGATCCTGGCTTGGTAGCACGACCGTCCTCGCGTTTCCACGAGGCGCGGAGACCGAATTCGAGCAGCCTTGCGTCGACTCAGCGGACTGCCGGAAAAACTGCAACACGTTTCAGTTCGGCCGGGTTGATCGCGTAGTCTGAGCCCCGTGCCAGGAGCAGTCGACGCCACCAACCAACTACCGGCCATCGACGGATGGTTCGCCACCGACGACACCGGACTCCCCCACCTGATCGCCGGTAAGTGCAGTCAGTGCGGTACCTACGTCTTCCCGCCGCGGGCGAACAACTGCCCCAACCCGGCGTGTACCGGCGACGAGCTCGTCCAGGTCCCGCTATCCCGGCGCGGACGGGTGTGGAGCTACACCGAGAACCGGTATCCCCCGCCGTCGCCCTATCCCGCGTCGGACCCATTCGAACCGTTCGCCATCGCCGCGGTGGAACTCGCCGACGAAGGGCTCATCATCCTGGGCAAGGTCGTCGCCGGCACGCTGGCCGCCGACCTCAAGGTCGGGATGGAGCTGGAATTGACCACCATGCCGCTGTATACCGACGACGACGGCTTCGTGCGCAGCGTATACGCCTGGAGGATCCCAGAATGACCCCGCCGGAGACATCCCCCCAGTCGCTTCGCTCCAGCCCGCCGGAGACATCCCCCCAGTCGCTTCGCTCCAGCCCGCCGGAGACATCCCCCCAGTCGCTTCGCTCCAGCCCGCCGGAACCCCTCTCCATCCTCGGCGCCGGCATGCACCCCTGGGGCAAGTGGGGCCGCGACTTCACCGAGTACGGCGTCGTCGCCGCCCGCGCGGCCCTGGCTGAAGCCGGCCTCGACTGGCGCCAGATCCAGCTGGTCGCTGGCGCCGACACCATCCGCAACGGCTACCCAGGCTTCATCGCCGGTTCCACGTTCGCGCAAAAGCTGGGCTGGAACGGCGTTCCCGTCAGCTCGAGCTACGCGGCCTGCGCCAGCGGATCACAGGCGCTGCAGAGCGCCCGCGCGCACATCCTGGCCGGCTTCTGCGACGTCGCACTGGTGATCGGCGCCGACACCACGCCCAAGGGCGCCTTCGCCCCGGTGGGCGGGGAACGCAAGAACGACCCCGACTGGCAGCGCTTCCACCTGATCGGGGCGATGAACCCGGTCTACTTCGCGTTGCTGGCCCGCCGCCGCATGGACCTCTACGGTGCGACGGCGGAAGACTTCGCCCAGGTCAAGGTGAAGAACTCCCGTCACGG
>JAHFVB010000529.1 GCA_023264755.1 Mycobacterium sp.
TTCCCCCGTCGCCGACCTCGGCGGCGCCTTCCACCGGCTCAACGGCGGCTTCTTCTCGGGGCTGCCCGCGATGGTGGTCGCGGCGCTGTCGAACGTCTACCCCGACCTCGACCGCATCATCGCCGAGCACGCCACCCCGCACGGCAAGCAGACCTTGCAACGCCTTACGAAGATGACCACCGCGCACGCCGTGCTGCGGATGATCCGCAAGGACATGGACGACCTCGTCGACTGGCCGCTGCAACAACTGGTCGACTCTCCGGAAGTCCAGCACGTCTTCGAGAGCATCAAGCTGGGCACCACCGTGCCCACCCCGCCGGTGCTGATCGTGCAGGCGGTCCACGATCGAATCGTCTCCGTCGAGGCCATCGACGACCTGATGGAGACCTACTCCAGCGGCGGCGCACACGTCACCTACCACCGCGACCGATTCAGCGAACACATGCTGCTGCACCCGATGTCCGCTCCGATGACGTTGCGCTGGCTACGGGACCGCTTCGCCGATCGACCGCTGTCGGAACACCGCAGGCGCACGACGTGGCCGACGCTGCTGAACCCCTCGACCTACCGCGGCATGCTGCGGCTAGGGCTGATCAGCGCGAAGGTGATGACTGGTCGACGGGTGGAGCGCCGGCCGCTGTCGGAATTGGATCAATGACCCGGTAGGTCGGCTCGACCGGCGGCCAGGACCCGAGATCGTCCCGCTTGGCTGCCAGCGCGAACGTTGCGTACACCAGGGCCGCAATGCCCGCCGGGAACAAGATCGTCCCGAGTGGCTGCCAGCCCGAATGCCCGAACAACACCCCTGGCGCCTCGAACGCGTAGTGCACCCGATGTTCGGGCGATACCGGCGCCGCCATGACGTCGATCGTCCCGTATCGCCAATGTGCCAGCGCGGCACCAACTCCGACGGCCACCGCGCCAGCCGCCGTCAGCCCCAGGGCTAGGGCGGCGACCATCCCGGGGCCGCGGTGCGGCCGCCACTTCCACACCAGCGCCGCGGACACCACCGCCAACACGAACAAGAAGCCCACCAGCTCGAACGCCGCGAGGAACAGGTTGTTGGCCTCGTCACCGACGTATCCGCGAACCCGATCTCCGTTTCGGGCCAGCGCAATGACGATCTGAATCGGCGGCGCCAGCCACGCCCACAGCGCGCCGACGAGCACACCGGCCAAGACCAGCCCCACCACGACCCGAAGGGCAGCGGACAGGTGCGAATGCCGCGGCGCACCGAAGTGGGTCGACGGCAACGAGGACGGCGACGAGGACGGCGCCGACTCGTCCGGCGCGTCGGGGAGGATCAAGGGATCACTCTGCTCTTCGGGCAAGCCCTCATCGCTGCTCCTCAAGGTCCTTCGAATCCAACACCCCGTGCCTCGAACACTTGGCCGACCAACCGTCCGGACGCACCTGAACGATCATCCTCCGGCCGCATCCTGCGCAGAACCTGGGCGGTTCCAGCCCGAGCTGGGCCGCGGCCGGAACCGTCCCGCCGACGGGCTCACCGGTATAGACGTTGAACTTCGGCTGCTCCATCACTAGAGGCTGGCGTTGAGCGCCTTGATCGGCATCTGCAGATCGTCGAGCAACTCGAGATCCGCCTCCGCCGGCCGACCCAGAGTGGTCAGGTAGTTGCCGACGATGACGGCGTTGATCCCACCGAGGATGCCCTGCTTCGCGCCCAGGTCACCGAGCGTGATCTCGCGCCCGCCGGCGAAGCGCAGCATGGTGCGCGGCAGCGCCAGCCGGAAGGCGGCCACCGCCTTGAGCGCCTCCGAGGCCGGTAGGACCTCGAGGTCACCGAAGGGGGTGCCGGGCCGGGGGTTGAGGAAGTTCAACGGCACCTCGTGCGGGTTGAGCTCGGCGAGATTGGCGGCGAACTCGGCGCGCTGCTCGAGCGTCTCGCCCATCCCCAGGATGCCGCCGCAGCAGACCTCCATGCCCGCCTCGCGAACCATCGCCAGGGTCTCCCAGCGCTCCTCCCACGTGTGGGTGGTCACCACGTTGGTGAAGAACGACCGCGCAGTCTCCAGATTGTGGTTGTAGCGGTGCACCCCCATCGCGGAGAGCCGGTCGACCTGCTCCTGGGTGAGCATGCCTAGCGAGCACGCGATCTGGATGTCCACCTCGTTGCGGATGGCCTCGATGCCCGCGGCGACTTGAGCCAGCAGTCGCTCGTCGGGACCACGCACCGCGGCGACGATGCAGAACTCGGTGGCACCGGACTTCGCGGTCTGCTTGGCGGCCTCCACCAGGCTGGGGATGTCGAGCCACGCGCTGCGCACCGGGGAGGCGAACAGCCCCGACTGCGAGCAGAAGTGGCAGTCCTCCGGACAACCTCCGGTCTTGAGGCTGATGATGCCCTCGACCTCGACCTCGGGGCCACACCACTTCATCCGGACCTCGTGGGCCAGCGCCAGCAGGTCCTCCAGCTGGTCGTCGGGCAGCTGCAGCACCTCCAGGAGCTGCTCCTGGTTGAGCCCCTCACCGCGCTCGAGGACTTGCTCCCTCGCCCGGCCCAACACGTCAGTCGCTGCCTGCGTCACTACGGCCTACCTCCTGAGCTTCAAACTTGAACGGTGTTTAGGATACAGGCGTGCAGTTGCACAAACGCGACGTGGTTCACGCGGCGACAACGCTGTTGGACAGCTATGGGATCGCCGACCTCACCATGCGCCGACTTGCCCGTGAGCTCGACGTCAGCCCCGGCGCCCTCTACTGGCACTTCGCGAACAAGCAACAGCTGCTCGGCGCCGTCGCCGACCGCATCCTCGAACCCGCCCTCGCCGAGCAGGCCGCGCCGACGTGGCGGGACGACATCACCGCCCGCTGCGAGCGCCTGCGCGATGCGCTGCTGTCCCACCACGACGGCGCCGAACTGGTCTCGGCGAGCTTCGCAGCAGGCCAATCGCAGGCCATGATCGAGCTCCTGGCCCGGCTCGCCACTACCGCCACCAGCGCGGGCGTCGCAGCAGATCACGCCGACCTGGCGGCGCGCACGGTCGTCTACTACGTCCTCGGCTTCACCGCCGACGAACAGTCCCGGCTGCAATGGGACGCCGCCGGCGCCGACCTGCCCGCCGCGCAGTCGGTGTGGACACAGAACGCGACCGACCGATTCGCCTTCGGGCTGGACCTCCTGGTGACCGGGATTTCGGTTCGGCTGCAGCTGAATTCGTCGTCAGCCGATGCGACGCTCGACGCGGGCATCGCCGTCCCAGTGCCTCAACCACACCGCATTGGCATCCAGGACGGTGCCGACCCCGTCCACTCCGAACACCCGAGGTAGCTCGGCCGCATCCACCCGCCTGGCCAGCGTGACGTGGGGCGTCCAGCCGCCCGGCACGCAGTGTGGCAGCGGCCCCGGCGTCAGGTAGGGCAGGCACCGTCGGTGCACCTCTGCCTGCAACGCGAGCAGTTCCTGCGAAGGCACCACCAGTCGCACCACGGCGAACCGCCCGACACCGAACAACATCGGCGCTCCGATCCGGCACGCGAGGGGCAGTCGCGCGGCCACGGGCCGCAGCGCTTCGTCGACGCCTTCGGCCATCCGTTCAGCGACGACGAGGGTGACGTGTGGCCGGTTGCTGGCCGACTTCGT
>JAHFVB010000125.1 GCA_023264755.1 Mycobacterium sp.
ACTCTCCAACATCGTCTTCATGGGCATGGGGGAGCCGTTGGCCAACTACCAGCGGGTGCTTGCCGCGGTGCGCCGCATCATCGCGCCGGCGCCGGAGGGCTTCGGCATCTCCGCGCGCTCGGTCACCGTGTCGACCGTCGGGTTGGCGCCGGCGATCCGCAAACTCGCCGACGAACACCTCGGGGTCACGCTCGCACTGTCACTGCACGCTCCCGACGACGAGCTGCGCGACACGCTGGTGCCGGTCAACAACCGGTGGAAGGTTTCCGAAGCGCTCGAGGCCGCGCGGTATTACGCCGACGCGACCGGCCGGCGGGTATCCATCGAGTACGCCTTGATCCGTGACGTCAACGACCAGCCGTGGCGTGCCGACCTGCTCGGCAAGAAGCTTCACGGCGCGCTGGGACCGTTGGTGCACGTCAACCTGATTCCGCTCAACCCGACGCCGGGCAGCAAGTGGGACGCCAGCCCCAAGCCGGTCGAGCGGGAGTTCGTCAAGCGAGTCAAGGAGCGCGGGGTGTCCTGCACCGTGCGTGACACACGTGGTCGCGAAATTGCCGCCGCCTGCGGCCAATTGGCCGCCGAGGGCTAGTCGGGACGGATCTTCAGGCTCCCAGGTCGGGGGATTTGAGGCCGGCCGCGTGGCGGAGCTGGGCCAGGAACTGGTCGCCGTCGTCGCTGCGCACGATGTAGTGCGCAATGGCCACCCGGACCACGGTGGCCGCCTTGACCGCGCTGTTGGGACCGGACATCAACTTCACCACGCGGGCGCGCATGAGCGGCATGATCTTGTCCAGTTGCGCGATGACGACTTCGGGCTCGATGTCGACCAGCCGGACTCCGGAATACGACTGCTGGTATTGGACGATGAACTGCAGTGCGGCGTCCAGCTTGTCGTTGCCGCGGAGCCCGGCGGTCGCTCTGCTGATGCCCGAGTCGAACATGTTGCGCTCGTAGAGCCCGAAGGCAGCGAGCAGCTCGTCCTTGGAGGCGAACCACCGGTACAGCGTCGGCCGGGATACCCCGGCTTGTAAGGCGACCTCGGAAAGGCTGAGCTTGGTCTGGCCACTATGGCCGAGCACCTCGGCGGTGGCGGCGAGGATCCGAGTCCGGGTCGACGTGTCTTCGTGAGAACCGCTGCCGTCCGACAATGCGTGTGGTTCGTTCACCTCAACACCTTCGTCATGTTCGGCCATACCGCAAACTGTGCCCCCGATGGTAGAGCGTGCCGGGGATGGCCACGGTAGCCGCGCGGCACGATAAAGGTCACAATGAGCTCCGCATCGGTCCGGTGGTCTCGTCAGCTTACAAAGTGACGGCCAAATGTAAGGTGCTTTGGCGGAACCGACGGCGGCCTCGGGCCTGGGCGATTCGGACAGAAGGGGGGCGGCATGGCCGGACCGTTGGAGGGCCTCACCGTGGTCGAACTGGGAGTATGGGTAGCCGGTCCCGCGGCGGCCGGGATTCTCGCCGACTGGGGTGCCGATGTCGTGAAGATCGAACCGCCGACCGGAGATCCGGCGCGGGCGTTCGGCCGGATGTTGGGCCTACCCCAGGACGGTCACACCGCCAACCCACCGTTCGAACTGGACAACCGGTCCAAGCGCAGCGTCGTACTCGACCTGGCCGGCGCAGCGGATCATGCTTGCGCCCTCGAGCTGATCGCCGAGGCCGACGTCTTCGTCACCAACGTGCGGCCCGCGGCGCTGCAACGGCTCGGTTTGCACTACGAAGCCCTGGCCGTGCGAAATCCACGCCTGGTGTACGGATTGATCACCGGCTACGGAATGACCGGGCCCGACGCGGACCGGGCGGCCTACGACGTGGCGGCCTTCTGGGCCCGAGCGGGGTTGGCGCATCTACTGACTAGGCCCGGCGATACGCCTCCGTTCCAGCGCGGTGGCATGGGAGACCACTCGGTGGGCATGACGTTGGCCGCAGCGGTGTGTGCGGCGTTGGTGGCCCGGGCCCGCACCGGGACTGGCCAACTGGTGACGACCTCGCTGTACCGCCAGGGGACGTACACCGTGGGCTTCGACCTCAATACCTTCTTGCTCACCGGCAATCCCATCGCGATCGGGCGGCGCGAGACGATGGGCAACCCCTGCATGAACAACTATGCGGCCGGCGATGGGCGCCGGTTCTGGATCGTCGGACTGCAGGGCGAGCGACACTGGCCCGCCCTGTGCCGGGTGGTGGGACGCGAGGATTGGCTGACCGACCCGCGGTATGGCACCGCCCGCGACCGCTTCGTCAACGGTGAACGGTTGATCGGCGAGTTGGACGAGCTCTTCGCGCGTAAGCCGCTGGCCGAATGGGCCGAGCTCTTTGCCGGCGAGCCGGACTTCTTCTGGTCGCCGATCAACTCGCTCGAGGACATCCTCGGCGACGAACAGTTCCACGCCGGGGGTGGACTCGTCGACGTACCCGACGGCGACTCGAGCATTTCGATGGTCGCGACGCCGGCGGACTTTCACGGCACGCCGTGTCAACCGCGTTGGGCGGCCCCGGAACTCGGTGAACACACCGCCGAGGTGAGGTCGGAACTCGCCGCCAGGCGGCCGGCGCCGACGGCTTAGCCCGCCATGGGCTCACGGGTCCGGCGGCGCTCGGCGGTGGCGTGCGCCGTATTGCAGTGTTTACAAATTACTCTCCAAGTGTCACGCTGAATCGGTCGGTAACCGTATCGCGGGGCCGTCCGCCGGGGCATGGAAGAGGAAGTCCAGTGACAGTTGCCAGCGTGGCGCGGGAACACGAGTACAGCCCATTCGACATTACGTCGCAAGCCTTCTGGAGCCAGACGTTCGACGAGCGTGACCAGACGTTCGCGCGCCTGCGCGCGGGCGACGGGCTCACCTGGCACCGGCCACTGCCCTCGCTGTTCGACGTCACCGAACCGGGCTTCTGGGCGTTGACCCGACGGGCCGACATCGCCTTCGTCAGCACGCATCCGGAGTTGTTCACCTCGGCGCAGGGCGTGGCCCTGGATCCGATGCCCGCCGAGGTGCAGCGGTTCGCCTCGTTCTTCTTGACGATGGACCCGCCGCAGCACACCAGCTACCGCAAGTTGATCAGCTCGGCCTTCACCCCGCGCAATGTCCGCCGGATCGACGAGCAGATACACGAGACCGCGGTCGCGATCGTCGACGACCTCGTCGGGGCGGGCGAGCTCGACTTCGTCTCGGCGTGTTCGGCGCGTCTTCCGATGGTGACCATCATGAAGATGCTCGGTGTTCCGCCCGCGGATCAACCGGCCGTGGCAGCCGCCGCGGAGAAGCTGTTCGGCATGAGCGACGACGAGTACAGCACGCTGGAGGAGCGGGCCCAGGACACGATCAACGAGCTCCTGCTGTTGGCCGGTACTGGTGCCGAGCTGGCCAAGTTTCGCCGCAGCCATCCTGGCGACGACCTGATGACCAGCATCGTCGACGCCGAGGTCGACGGCCACCGGCTGACCGACGAGGAGATCGGTGCGTTCCTGATCCTGCTGTCCTCGGCGGGCAACGACACCACCAAACAGGCCACCACGCACGCGATGATGGCCTTGGTGGCGAATCCCGACCAGCGGGCCTGGCTGATGGAGGACTTCGACGATCGAATCGGTCCGGCCATCGAGGAGTTCGTCCGATGGTCGTCGCCGGTGCTGCAGTTCGCGCGCTTCGCCACCGAGGACACCGAAGTGGCCGGGCAACGGATCGCGGCGGGCGAGAAGGTGGGGCTCTTCTACTGCTCGGCCAATCGCGACGAGAGGGTGTTCGACTCGCCGCACGCCTTCGAACTCTCGCGTTCGCCCAATCCTCACCTGGGCTTCGGGGGTGGCGGGCCGCACTTCTGCCTCGGGAGCCGGCTAACCAAGAGTGAACTGCGAAACTTGTTCGGAGAGTTGCTCACTCGATTGAAGCGCGTCGAATTCGGCGAACCCGACCTGCTCCGCAGCAGCTTCGTGCACGGGGTGAAGCGGCTCCCCGCCGTCATCGAGTAGCGGTCAGCGCGTCGGCATCGGACGGACCAGCACCGACTGCTGGATCCCGCCTACCGGGCCGCTCTGGTCGAACAGCGTGCCGAACGTGGTGCCGATGCCATCCGGCCCGTAGCTGGTCTCGGCGCGAATGCCGATCCAGTCCCCTTCGGGCACGCGGTGCACGTGCACGACCAGATCGGTGTTCATGAACGTCCACTTCCGGATGTCCAACTTGGTGCCGAGGCCGTTGGCATCGTCGGCGACGGAGAAGAGCCGCTGGAGCGGGGTCATCGCCTCGCCCTGGACCAAGTCCACCGTCGGTTTCAGCCACGACTCGCCGGGACCGGCCGCCATCGGCGTGGTGAGCCAACGCCAGTCCACGCTGTGGACGTAGTTGCGTTCCCAGCCCTTCGCGAGCTCTCTACTCACCGCTTCGGATAGCGGCCGCAGCGGGGCGGCCGGCTGATGCACCAGGGCGCTGGTGTCCAACACCAGCATCCGCCAGCCACTGGCCCGCGCCACGGGCCTGGGCTCGCCGTCCTTGCCGAGGGCGAGCAGTTCGGCGGTGACCAACTCGATCTGCCTGCCGGGTCGGTCCACGCGGGCGCGCACCCATAGGTCACCCTCGACGGGGACGCCACCCAACAGGTCGACCATGACCCGGCACAGTCGGGTATCGGCTCGTGGCGCGCACCGCTCGAGGGCACGCACCAGCAGTGCCGACACGGGCGCACCGTGTTGGATGGCCGCATTCCACGTGCCGCGGACCAGCTCGGTCGCCGCGAACCTCTCGCCGCGTTCGTCGTCGCCGTCGATCAGTTCGTAATAGCAGTCGGACACTAGGTCACCTTCGTCCTCGAGCAGCGGGCGCCGTGCCCGACGCGGCCACTGGGACGTCGACGACCACCGCGTCGACCCGGGACGACTTGGTGCCCAGCAGCCGCTCTGGGTACGCGTCGGTGCTCGACACCAGGAACAACATCCTGCCTTCGGGCCCGCCGAGTGCGCACGCTATCGCCATCCGGTCGCCGACGTCGATGCGGTCGGTCACGAGGCCGCCGGGCAGGATCCGCTGAAACTGATGAGCCAACGTCATCGCCACCCAGACGCCACCCTCGACGTCGATGGCCAGACCATCGGGCGGCCCTTCGAGCCCCTCGGCGAACGGCCGCCGATCAGTCAGCTCGCCGGCCGCCCCGATCGTGAACGCGGTCAGCCTGCGTCCCGTCGACTCGGCGACGATCAGGGTTCCCCCATCGGCAGTGATGACCATGCCGTTGGGAAAGTCCAAGTCGTCCGCCACGACCGTGACGGGGGCCTCGGCGTCCTCGGGGTCAATTCGCACGATGACGCCGCCCGTGCGGGCCTGGGATCCGACGTAGGCCCGCCCGGCCTCGTCCACCACCATGTCCCCGAGCTTGGCCGGAACCACCGAGGCGAGTTCGGCGACGGCGGCGACGGCGTCGCCGTCATAGCGCAGCACCTGGCGGTCTTCGGTCGAGACGATCAGCAGTGAACCGTCGGGGCGGAAGCCCAGTCCGGACGGCGCGCGGCCGGGCAATGCCAGCGTCGTCATCGACCCGCTGAGGTCGACGGTGTGAACGGCCTCGCCCAGCATGTCGGAGAACCACAGCAGACCCTCGAACCAGCGCGGCCCCTCACCGAAGCAGAACCCGTTGGCCAGCGGGGCGGGTGCTTTACAAATCACGCGGCAAGTGTCACGCTCGCTGGGTGTCGGTGTCAACTGCCCCTTGGGTGCGCGGGACCGTGTCGGAAAGGCAGTGAGCGGTCATGGGCACCCATCTGGAAGCGGCTGTCGGCCAGGACTTCGCCTACGATCCCTTCGCCCCGGAAGTGATGGCCGATCCTCACCCGTACTACCGGGTGCTACGCGACGAGCATCCCGTGTACTACCTGCCCACGTGGGACACCTATGCGCTGTCGCGGTTCGAGGACGTCTGGAACGTGCTGGCCATCAACGACGGGACCTTCGTCGCATCCGAGGGCACGCTGCCGGCCGCCTCGCTGCTGGCGCACCACAACGAGGGACCGGTGCCCGATCCGGCATTTCACCCCATGCCGTTTCACGCCAACTTCGATTCGCCCATCTACGAAGGCGTGCGGCGTTCCCATTCCGGACCGTTGCGGCCCAAGAGCGTTGCAAGATTGGTCGAACGCGTACGTGAACTCGCCAACGAGCGCCTGGACGTCCTGTTGCCGCGCGGCGTCTTCGACCTCACCACGGACTACGGCGGAATGGTTTCGGCCTCGGTGGTGTGCGAACTGGTGGGACTGCCCGTGGAGTTGGCGGCCGACGTGCTGTGCGCCGTGAACGCAGGCAGTCTGGCCAAGCCGGGCGACGGTGTCGACACCGCGAACGCGCGGCCCGGCTTCCTGGACTACCTGGTCCCGGTCGTGGCGCGCCGGCGGGCCGCCTCCACAAGAGGAGAACTGCCCATCGTGGACGGTCTGCTCGGCTACCGACTGCCCGATGGCTCCGAGCTCAGCGATGTCGAGGTCGCCACCCAGATGCTTGGGGTGTTCATCGGGGGGACCGAAACCGTGCCGAAGATCGTGGCCCACGGGCTGTGGGAGCTCAGCCGCAGCCGCGACCAATTGGCCGCGGTCCGCGCCGACCTGGAGGCCAACGTGGCCGTCGCGCGCGAAGAGCTGATTCGCTACTGCGCACCGGCGCAATGGTTCGCCCGAACATTGCGCAGGCCCTTCACCATTCACGACACCACCATGAAGCCGGGCCAACGCGTGATCACGCTGCTCGGCTCGGCGGCCCGCGACGAGCGGGAGTACCCCGATCCCGACGAATTCATCTGGAACCGCCCGATCCAGCGACTCCTGGCGTTCGGCCGTGGTCAGCACTTCTGTCTGGGGGTGCATCTCGCCCGGCTCGAAGTGACCGTCATGGTCACCGAGTGGCTCAAGCGGGTGCCCGACTTCCACGTCGTCGAGCAGTCGGCTCACCGACCGCCGTCGAGCTTTCAGTGGGGTTGGAGCAGTGTTCCCGTCGTGGTGGAGGTGTGAGCATGTGGGCTCATCGGCTGACGGCGCCCTACACCTTCGAGCGGACGCAGATTCCCGAACCCACTGCGGAAGCCCTCACCGAAGGTCACGTGCTGCTTCGCTTTCTGGCGGCGGGGATCTGCGGTAGCGACCTGCCCGCGTTCCGCGGAGCGCAGGGCAAGCTACCCGGTGACACCGGGCTCAGCGCCGCCGAGCTCAACGGGTTTCCAGCCCACGAGATCGTCGGCGAGGTACTCGCCAGCCGACATCCCGCCCATCGACCGGGCGACCGGGTCGTCGGCTGGGCGTCCGGATTCGATGCACTGATGGCGCTGGTGGTCGCCGACGGTGACGGGCTGGCCTCGTATGACGCCGCGCTGACCCCGGCCCAGGCGGTCGGTTTGCAACCGTTGGCCTGCGTGCTCTACGCGACCGAACAACTTCCCGACCTGACCGGGCGGCACGTGGCCGTCGTCGGACAGGGTTCGATCGGATTGCTGTTCTCGTATGTCGCCAAGGCCGCCGGCGCCGCCCAGGTCACCGGTGTCGATCCCGTCGACCGTTCGGTCGTCGGACCGGCGTTCGGAGTCGACACCGTGGTGCGGGCCACCAGCGATCGCTGGATCCGGCAGCTCGAGCCCGAGCACAAGCCCGACGTCGTCATCGAAGCCGTCGGCCATCAGGTGGCGACGTTGGGCCACGCCATCGAGGCGGCAGCCTTCGGTGGCACCGTCTTCTACTTCGGGGTCGCCGACGACGAC
Organism: Mycobacterium sp.; assembly: GCA_023264755.1. Lineage (GTDB taxonomy): Bacteria > Actinomycetota > Actinomycetes > Mycobacteriales > Mycobacteriaceae > Mycobacterium. The sequence goes on from JAHFVB010000125.1 coordinate 7,741, forward strand.
ACGTACCCGATCAGCATCCGGACCATGCTGCGCCAGAACCTGACGTTGAAATCCGGTGTGACGCTTGAGCGGCGGCGAGTATTGCACAAGGCCGACGCCTTCGCCCGCGCACATCCCGACCTGTTGCCCAACTACCTCACCCACACGTTCGGGGTCGAGGACGTGCAGTCGGCCTTCGAGCTGGCCTGCCGCCCGGTGGCGGAGCGGGTCAAGATTGCGGTGGCGGTATGACCTCCAAAATGGGGCAGGCGCTGGCGGCCCGACCGCGGGTCTTCGGCGGCTGGGTGGTCGGTCCGACGCTGATCGGACCGGAGTCGTTTGCGCAAACGGGCTACGACTACGTCGGATTCGACGCCCAGCACGGCTATCTCGACGACGCCGACGTCGCGCTGCTGCTGAACCGGCTCGAACACGTGCCGATCGCCACCGCCGTTCGCCTACCGTCGCCGGCGCCCGCACCGATCGGCCGCGTACTCGACGCGGGGGCCGACGCGATCATCGTCGCCATGGTCGAAACTGCCCAGCAGGCCGCCGAGGCGGTCGCCGCGACACGGTTCGCCCCGCGTGGGACGCGCAGCTTCGGACCGCTGAGGGCCAGCATGGGCCTCGACGTCGGTGCGCTGGAAGCCCGCACGAGCGTCTACGCGATGGTGGAAACGGCGGCGGGCGTGACCGCCGTCGACGAGATCTGTTCTGTCGCAGGGCTGTCGGGCATCTACGTCGGCCCGGCCGATCTGGCCATTTCGATGGGACACGGGCCGACCGAGGCCTGGACCCGGCCAGACGTGCTGACGGCGATGGGCCGGTGCGTGTCCTCCGCGAACGCGGCCGGTCTGGTCGCCGGCGTACACGCCGGCGACGGAACACTGGGCAGGACCGCCGCGAACCTGGGGTTTCGGATGATCACGCTAGCCTCGGAGGCGCAGGCGCTGCGCCATGGCGCAGCAGGCCAGCTGTCCGCCGCCAAGGCCGGAGCTGGCGAGACCGCCCAGGGCACCGGGGGATACCCATGAGCTCCAAGACATCCCAGCGGGTGGCGCTGGTGACGGGGGCCGCGCGCGGACAAGGGGCGGCCATCGTCGCTCGGCTGCTGGCCGACGGATTCCGGGTCGGGGCCTGCGACGTCCGGAGCGACGAATTGCAGTCCACCACGTCGGCATTGGCCAACGTCGATGCACTCGCCGTGCCCCTCGACGTCACCTCGGCCGAGCAGTGGGGGCTGGCCGTCGCCGCCGTTGTCGATCGATTCGGCTCATTGACCACCCTGGTGAACAACGCGGGCGTGCTGCACCGGGCGGCCATCGCCGACGAGACCCCCGAGGGCTTCGAACGCAGTTGGCGGGTGAATTGCCTGGGCCCCTTCCTCGGGATCCAGGCCGTGCTCCCGCAGCTGCGGGAGGCCGACGGTGCATCGATCGTCAACACCTGCAGCACGGGCGCGCTCCGGCCGTTCCCCAACCATTCCGCCTACGGCTCGTCGAAATGGGCGTTGCGCGGGCTGACCCAGCTCGCGGCGGCCGAACTGGCGCCCTCGGGCATCAGGGTGAACGCGGTCCTTCCTGGTCCTGTCGAAACGCCGATGCTCGCCCCCGACGTCCAGCGCCGGCTCGCGGAGACCGCGACCAGCGGCCGACTCGGCAAGCCGATGGAGATCGCCGACGCAGTTGCATTCCTGGTGTCCGAGCACGCGTCGTTCGTCACCGGCGCGGAGCTGGTGGTCGACGGCGGCCAATCGCTTCGGATCGGATGAGCCCGATGTCGAGCGGTCCCTCCGTGGGCATCATCGGAGCCGGCCCCGGTGGCTTGGCCTTGGGCATCTTCCTGCGCAAGGCGGGTTTTCGCGACTTCACCATCTTCGACCGCGAGGACGGGGTCGGCGGAACGTGGCGGATCAACAGCTACCCAGGGTTGGCCTGCGACGTGAAGTCGCACCTGTATTCGTTCTCGTTCGACAAGAACGCCAACTGGTCACGACTGTGGTCGGGGCAGCCCGAGCTCCTGGCCTACTTCGAACGCTGCGCACAGCGGTATGGCCTCGGCCCGCACCTGGCGCTCGACACCGAGGTCGTATCGGCACACTGGGACGCGGATTCGCGAACGTGGCGGTTGACGACCTCGACGGGCGCCGAGCACACCTTCGACGTCGTCGTATCGGCCGTCGGCCTCTTCACTCAGCCGACGATGCCGACCCTCAGCGAGGAGCAGCCCTTCGCGGGCACGGTGCTGCACACGGCCCGCTGGGACCACACCCTGGACCTGACCGACCGGAAGGTCGCCGTGCTAGGGACGGGATCGACTGCAGCACAGCTGGTTCCGGAGGTCGTCAAGGTCGCCGAGAAGGTCTACTCGATACAGCGGTCCCCGACGTGGATTCTGCCCAAGGCCGACCGTGCGTACACCGTGCGAGAGCAGTGGGTCTTCGGGCACGTCCCGTTCGCGAAGACGCTCTATCGCGCCCGGCTGTGGTGGCGCAGCGAATCCAACATCGCGGTGATCGAACACGGCAGCGACAAGACGGCCGAGTTCCGCGCGACGGCCGCCGCGATGCTCGAGCAGGCCGTCGCCGACCCGGCCCTTCGCAATCGACTCACCCCCGAAACCCCGCTTGGCTGCAAGCGATTGGTG
>JAHFVB010000126.1 GCA_023264755.1 Mycobacterium sp.
CTGATGGTCATGATTTAGGCCTTTCGCATTGAGCGATGCCCCCGACCCGTTCGCAACGCTAAATAGCCAACTTAAGAGTGAGCTATGTGGCCGCCCAGAAACAGATGTGCCAAGTTCCCACCGCTGAGCACCCAGCGTGGGTAAGGGTTTGGCTGGCAATCGCCGGGGTATCACCGCCAAGTGCGCCGACCGTGGTCTGCAGTCCGAGCCCGCTGACTGATCGATCGACCGGTGCGGCCAAATCGACGCTAGGAACTGACATGCAAGCTCGACGCATCACCCGGTTGTTCGCCGCAGCCGTCGTCACCGCAGGACCAATCCTGTACTCCACCTCCGTTCCGGCCGCCGCCGCGACGTGCCCCGACGTGGACGTCGTCTTCGCGCGAGGGACCGGCGAACCTCCCGGAGTGGGCGGCGTCGGCCAGTCCTTCGTCGATGCACTGCGCGGGCAATTGGGCGCGAAATCGGTCGAGGTCTACCCCGTGAACTACGCGGCCAGCGGCGACTTCACCAACCGTGAAGCATTCGCAGGGACTGTCGTCGACGGAGTTCGTGACGCGGGGGCGCACGTGCAATCCACGGCCAAGAACTGCCCAGGCACCAAGATCGTGCTCGGCGGCTACTCCCAGGGGGCGGTCGTCGCCGGGTACGTCACCGCAGCTCAGGCGCCGCCCGGTGTTCCAGCCTCGCTCGTCCCGGCTCCGCTGCCGTCGCAGGTGGCCGACCACGTCGCGGCGGTGGCCTTGTTCGGCAAGCCGTCACATACATTCCTGCAGCAGTACGACGCCCCGGAGCTGACCATCGGCCCGCAGTACGCCGCCAAGACCATCGACCTGTGCGCACAAGGCGACACCATCTGCGACGGCACACCCGGCGGGCAGCCAGGCCTGGCCTACATGTCGTACGGATTCGACGGGATGACCAGCCAGGCAGCGGGTTTCGCCGCGGAGCGGATAGCGCCGACCCCCTGAGCCGTCAACTGACCTGGCCGCACGCCGACGCCGGGCAGCGGTGGTCGAAAGGGACTGTTCGAACTGCCCACCTATGAGCGACTTCGCCTGTCGCTCATAGGTGGGCAGTTTCATCGGCCCCGTTCGTCGTTCCTCCGGCCCCGTTCGCCGTTCCTCCTGCCCCGTTCGCCGGGAGTGAAACAGTGGCAAAAAGTCCAAAAAAGTTGTTAGCACTCTCCATGCGTGAGTGCTAATCTTGCTATGCACAGTGATTGGTCGTTCCGCCAAAGTGGCGGGCGCTGAGTGACATTGGAGGTGGGTTGCTGTGCTTCGCTTTGATCCGTTCAGTGATATTGACACCCTGACCCGAGGCTTGTTGACGAGCCAGACCGGATCGAATCGCAGTCCACGGTTCATGCCGATGGACCTCTGCAAGATCGGCGATCACTACGTTCTGACCGCCGACCTGCCGGGAGTCGATCCGGGCTCGGTGGACGTCACCGCCGACAACGGCACCCTCACCCTGACCGCACGCCGGTCAGCCCGTTCCGAGGATTCCATCCAGTGGCTGACCAACGAACGGTTCTTCGGTACCTATCGTCGGCAACTGTCCCTAGGGGATGGCGTCGACGCCAGCCGCATCTCGGCAACGTACGAGAACGGCGTGCTGACGGTGACCATCCCCGTCGCCGAGACCGCCAAACCGCGACGCATCGAGGTCGCGCACGGCAAGACCACCCAATCGATCGAACCGACCACCATCGACGCGCAATAACCGGGTCCAGCTGGCTGTTTGACGGGCGTCACGTCCTTGTTGGCTCGGGCATCACGTCCTTGTCGGAGGGAATCCCGTCCTTGTCGGAGGGAATGCCGTCCATTCGGCCGACGATCGGTCAGCCCGGATAGGGCTCCTGGTCACGATTGGGTGCCAGCGGGCTGGCCGCCAACCCGACCCCGAACGCCGTCAGGTGCCCCACCTCCGTGAACGTCGGAGTCGCCACCGCGTTTGCCACCAGTGCCAGCAATGCCGCGCTCTGGCCCCGGGACCGCCACGGCCCAGGGACGTAGCCCGATAGCGCTCCGGTCACCCCCAACACGAAATAGCTGACTCCGACGTCGCGGGCATCCACCAAATGCTTCGGCGCCCGACCCGTCCTAATGCGTCGGCCCAGGTAACTCTGGCCGACGTAGGTCGCGACGACGTGGGCAGCTACTCCGATCAATAGCCAACGCCACCAACGCAACCGACGTTCGGCCGGGGCAACGACGAGAACGAACAGCGGTACGTACGGCCACCACTTGCGGTCGTCGAGCCAGAACAGGCTCGTCGTCAGGACACGTGACGGTTCGTTGCGCAGTCGGCGCAGGTTCGTCGAGTGGTGGCGCTGGAGCCGCCGCCACCGGCGCCCGGCTAGCCGCTGCACGCGAGTAGTGACGAGCAATACGAGTAGCCACGCAAAGGTGAACGGAGCGCTCGCAACCCCGCGAACGAGCCTCGCCAGCCGGGTGTCACGTTGGAGGCCGTCAGGCTCGGAGCTCACGAAGCGACAGTATCGGCACGCCGAGCCGACCTAGCCGAATGGGGACGAACCGGCCACGGTGGTCGCCGGAGCCAGTGGAAGCTGCGGGAGCTTTGGAAGTTCCGGTAGCACCGCGGCCGGCGATGGCGGCGTATATGCCGGCGCAGGCTCGGGGGCAGGTGAGTAAGCCGGCGCAGGCTGCAGTTCCACGGTCGGCGGCGCACTCGAAGGCGGCGGGCTGGGCGGACTCGAGGGCGGTGACGACGGGGCCGACGAAGGCGGACTGGACGGCGGTGACGACGGCGGTGACGACGGCGGTGACGACGGCGGTGACGAAGGCGGACTCGATGGTGGGCTCGACGGGGGTGACGAAGGCGGGCTCGACGGGGGTGACGAAGGCGGGCTCGACGGGGCCGACGACGGCGGGCTCGAGGGCGGCGAGGAAGGTGGGCTGGATGGGGGCCGCCACGGCGGTGTCCATGGCGGTTGTTGACCTGGCGGGAACACGACGATCGGTGGGATGGGGATTGGAATAGGCACGAACGACGGCGGCTGCGGAACCCCGGCGTCCGGAACCGGAGGCACGTCCACCGGTGGCTGAGTGGGCAGCTGTTCGGGCACCTGAACCGGCGGCGCTTGCGGCACATTGTTGGTGCCGACGGTGCCCGAGTCGAGTCGCGGACCCGAATTCTGCTGGGCCGGTGCCGCGGGCGGCGGGGTCAGCACGGCGACGGGAAGCGACACCGGATCCGGTTGGTGCGGCACCGGCGGCAGATACCGCCCCGGCACCGGGTCGGATTGGGGTGCGGGCGTTGGCAAGTCGCTGACCGACGCCGTGGGGCGCACGTTGATCGCCACCGCCACCGCAAGCGTGGCGAAGGCCACCACCAGGAAGGCCACCGCGCTACCCATCAACAGCATTCGCGGGGGCGCGGGCATCACGGCGGCGGTGTACTCCGTCGCATCCTCGTCGTGCTCGGGCACGAACTCGTCCAGCACGTCCATCGGCAGCGGTTCTGCGTCGGCTTCCATCGAGTAGGCAAGCTGCGGGCCCACCGATGCCGCGGCCCCGGTCGCCTCACCGGCGGCTGGCGCCAACTGCGTCGCCTCGCCGGTGACCGGCGCCAACTGCGTCGCCTCACCGGTGACCGGCGCCAACTGCGTTGCGGGCGAGGATGAACCGAGGGTGGACCACCTGACGGTGTGTGCCGCGCCCCGTGCGATCGCATAGCTGGCATCGGTGGGAAGTTCCACCGGTACCGACGACTGCTCGCGGAGGGCGGCGGCGACGGAGTCGAGGTCGGCGCGATGACTGACGAGCATCACCCGCAGAGGAGCGTCCGGCCGTCCGAGCACGCCCTCGAGCACCGACGCGCACGCGACCGCGGCACCTGCGGCGCCGATCGGCACGGATGCCAGCACCGACGACGCCACGGAGTCCTGACCAACGATGGCCAGCGTCGCGGTCTCGTCGTCCAGCAAGAGCAACCCGGCCTCGGCATCGAGGCTGCGGACCAGCGCCGTGGCCGCCTCGTCCTCCGACACCACCCCGACGTCCTCGACACCGGCGTTGAGCAGCACCTGCCGCAGCGCGTCGGCGCGCGCCGCATCGTCGAAGTACAGCCGCGTCGCCGACATCCGGTTACCCGACTCGGCCACCGCCCGGTAGGTGCTGACGATGGTGTCCGAGAGGTCGTGGGTCGCGTCGGGTGCTAGCTCCAGTTCGTACTGGTCCAGGACCTGGCCACCGGTAGCCGGCGATTCCATCAACGCCAGCCGAGCATTCGACCCAGTCACCGCTACTCCGAGGACGACGTCCACCGGACACTCCTTGCTTCGTGCCTACGCGTGGTGGAACCTGCCCACCGTCTGCGACCGCCACCCCGACGCACCGAACCTCACGACTCGACGCCGTCCACGCTACCGCGAACCCTTGGAACTTCCTTGGCGTCGGCGAATGTGAGCGGTTACGTTGAACACCATCTCGCCACCCTCGTCAGAAGCGGACCGTCACGTGAGCGAAGCAGGCAACGCCGCGGCCACCGAGCTCGCGCCCTCGGCTGCCCCGGCACTGGGCGGGCCCGGTGTCGGTTACCTCCCGATGCACGCCAACCGGATACGCGACGGGTTGGCGGCGGCCCTGCTGGTCGTCGCGGCGCTGCTGCCGTGGAACCTCGAGTTCGGCGTCGGCCTCCCCGGCACCGGCGCCTCGGTATTTTCCGGCATCGTCGTCGTGACGCTGCTGTCCATCGGCGCCGCACTGGCCCCGCACCTCGGTCCGTGGGCGCTCACCGCGACGACGGCCAGCGCGCGCCCCACCGCCAGGGCGCGGTTCTGGCTCAACGTGCCCTACTTCGTCGGGGTGCTCGGCTTCCTGGTGTTCCACCTCGTCCAGACCGTGCGCGACGGCGGCACGGGAGCCGTGCCTCCCGGCGTCGGGCCGGGCATGTCGCTGGGCCTCGCGGGTGCGCTGCTCGCGGCGCAACCCGCTATCACCAGTACCACTATGGAGCACAACGACTTCGGCCGCTGGTACGCCACCGCCCGCGGTATCGGAGTGGCCTCGATCGCTTTGGCGGCGCTGGCGGTGATGTTCAACCTCTTCTGGCGATTGCGCTACCTGTTCGTCACCGACGTGGAGCTCGGCGGCCATGACGTCGCGGTCGTGATCACCACGCTGCTGTACGGGGCCGTGGCGATGATCGCGTTGGTGATCGGTTCGCTGTGGCTGGTGCAGAAGACGGCGGCCGCGCGGCTGGCGACCACCGCGCTCGGAATCTCGGCCGGGCTCGCCGCCACGCTGGTATGGCTGGCAAGCGTCGGGCGCGACGTCGACGCCTTCCACGGAATTGCGGAGAACACGTCGACCGCCGCCGTCGGTTACGAGGGCTACCTGGCCTGGGCAGCCGCAGCGGCCATCGTCGCACCGACCACGCTCTACGCCGTCTTCCTGATCAAGCCGCCGACCCTGGCCGTCTACCGGGGTGCGGCGCTGAAGTGCTTGACGCTCATCGGTTTCTGGTCGTTCGCGGCAGCCGGCCTGCGCGTCACCGACTACCTGATCGCCGTGTCGCTGGACCTACCGCACCGCGGCTACGACAGTTTCGCGTTGACGGCCTTCAACGTGGTCACCGGATGCATCGCAGCATGGCTTAAGCATCAGCTGGCCAAGGGCGGGCTGACCTCGACCGTCATCGCCGCGTTCAGCGGGGTACTCACAGTGTTCACCGCCGCGCAGCTCGTCATCGGCGTCGCGCTGGCCCCGCGCTACGCCGACCCGGTGCCGCGCAGCCCCGACGCCAGCTACGGCAACGACCTCGCGCAGCAACTCACCAGCACGCTCGACGTGGTCGTCTGCCTACTGAGCCTGGCCATCCTGGTGGCTGCGCTGGTCACCGGACCGCTGGCCGGCTACGTGCTGCGCCGCCGTGAGACCCGCGGCACGCCACCAGTATCGAACGTCGCCGCCCCGGTCGAGGCCGCGCCACCAACCATCGTCCTGAGCCGCCCGCAACGGCAGCCGGTGCCGAGAATCGTTCGGCTCAAAGAAGACTCGACCAAGGTGCTCGCCGAGGCAGCTCCGACGGCCACGCTGCGGATCCAGCGTCGCCCCGCCGGGAGCTCGCAGCTCTCCGATTCGGACGCGACGAGGAAGGCTCCGGCCACCGCGCCGGATCCGTTGGCCACGACCGTCTGGCCCGCCGATCCCAGCGCCGCCGAGCACGACCGCCGCCGCGACGGATAGCGCGTCCGCTCACGCGGCCGTGCATGGCTAGCTGGTCGCCCCGTTCACCGTCGGCTTGTCGATCATGCCCTTCTCGACCCCCCACTTGGTGGCGATGGTCCGGTACTCGCCGGTCTGAATGAGGTGCTCCACCGCTTGACGTAGCGACTCGCTGAGCCCTGACCCCTTGGCCACCGGCCAGCCGTAGTACGCCGAATCGGTCACCTCCCCCGCCGTTTCCAAGGCCCCGGCGCTGAGCTTCACCGCGAACCCGGTCACCGGCGAATCGGCCGACATGGCATCGACGTCACCCTTGACCAACGCCGCGGTCAGATCGTCCTGGCGGGTGAAGACGACCATGTCGATCGGCGACAGGCCCGCGGCCACGCACGCGTCGCTCTTGGCCGGGACCTCCTTGCTCTGTTGCAGACCCCCCTGTGCAACACCGACTTTCAATCCACAGGCCGCCCCTGGGTCGACCGTCGAGCCCGCCCTGCGCGCCCACAGGTCGCCCGCCTGGAAGTACGTCACGAAGTCGACCATCTTCTCTCGGTCGACGGTGTCGGTGAACGACGACGCCCCGACGTTGAAGTTCGAGCCCTGGACCGACGGAATGATGCTCTCGAACGCGGTCTCGCGGTAATCCGGCACCAACCCGAGCGTGCGAGCGACGGCATTCATCAGATCGACGTCGAACCCGACGATCGCCCCCGAGGAATCCTTGAACTCGTTGGGCGCGTAAGGCACGTTGATGCCGACGACCAGTCGTCCCGTCGCACGAATGGCCTCGGGCACCGTCGCTGCGATCGCGGGTACCACCCCGTCGGGCGTCTCGGCGGGCGTCGAACTCTCTGCGACGCTCGCCGGCTTGGCGCTCTCGCGGTCCGGTCGGCCCCACAGTTGCCAGCCGCCCACCGCGCAGATGCCGACCAACACCACCGCTGCGCCGGCCGCGAGCACGACCCGCCGCGAGAGCCGCGGCGGGGCCGCCTTCACCTGACGCGGCGCGGAGTGCCGTCCAGACGTCCTGGCCCCCTTGGGGATCGGAGCATTCAATGCGCGCTGCGCCGCGGCCGCCAGTTCGGCGCCGGTTTGGAAACGCTTGGCGGGCTTCTTGGCCATGCCCTTGGCGATGACCTCGTCGAAGGCCGCCAACGTCGGATCCGAATCCGACGGGCGAGGCGGCGGCGCCATCATGTGGCCGGCGATCTGCTGCTCCAGGCTATCCGCCTGATAGGGGCGCTGGCCGGTGAGGCATTCGTGCAGCACGCACGTCAACGCGTAGACGTCGGCGCGCGCGTCGACCGGGCCGCCCTCGAAGCGTTCCGGGGCCATGTACCCCAGCGTGCCCAAGGTGTTGCCCTGCGTGGTCAACCCCGCCTCGCTGGCGGTCCGTGCCAGCCCGAAGTCGATGAGGTAGGCGAAGTCCCGCGTCGTCATCAAGATGTTCGAAGGCTTGACGTCACGATGGATCAGCCCCCTTTCGTGCGCGGCATCCAACGCCGTCGCGACCTGTTCCACCACCGAGACGGCGTAGGCCGGCTCGAGTGGCTTCTCACGGTCGGCCAGCAGCTGACCTAGCGTCTGGCCGTCGATGAGCCGCATGTCCAGGTAGAGCCGGCCGTCGATCTCACCGAAGCCGTGGATCGGCACCACGTGTGGGTCGTTGATCCCGGCTGCGGCTTGGGACTCGCGCCGAAAGCGCTGCTGAAACGTCTGGTCGGCAGCCATGTGGTGCGGGAGTACCTTGAGCGCGACGATGCGGTCGGTCTCGGTGTCGTAGGCCTGGTAGACCTCGCCCATTCCGCCCCGGCCCAGCAGCTTCTGCAACTGGTACTTCCCGAATGTCGTCCCATCCACCGGTGAACTCCTCGGCAGCGGCCAATCGGTGTGTCGATAGAAGCTACCTCACCATTGCCGACGACGCCCAGACTCGCCCCCGGTCGCGCGGGCGTCGCGGTCGAGGGGCAGCGGCGGTGGTGTAGGGCGGCCAGCGAAATCGGTTCGACACGGCGCATATTCGACCGAAAGTGGTCGTGCTCGAAGGGTGCGACGGCCCGGCCGGCGAAGGGGCGCTCACCCCGCCGACGTCTTAGCCGCAGACGCTACCTCCGCGCCCCTCGTCCCGGAGGTCGCGCCCGCGGACGCGGTCGAACCGACCGTGTCCGACGATCGACTCCCCACCCAGCCCACGACGTTTCGCGGCCTGCCACTCGCGAGCCTTTGCTGCACTCGCAGTGAAGCCACCCGCTTCGACCCATCCCGAGTCTCGTGCGGCCGGCGGGGACCTCGTCGAGGTCGGACAAGCGGCGATATTACCCACACGTCAAATCCGTTGGCAAGCACTTGCCGGCCGCGGTCGACGATCTTGACATCGTCCTCACCTGCGGAAACGTCGATCTTGTTCACCAGGCCGCCGAGGCCAGGTTCCGAAGCCCAGTCCTGCCGCCGACGTTCGGTCCAGAACGTCGTCACCGCGACCCGCCCCCACGGTCCGACCACCGAAGGTGGCGTCACAATGGGGCGACGTTAGCCATCAAGCCCTGGTGGCCCATCAAGAACGACGAGAAGGGCGGTGCCGACTGCGGCTGACTGCGGCTGATTGAAGCTGCCTGCGGCCGACTGCGGCCGACTGCGGCCGACTGCGGCCGACTGAAGCTGACTGAAGCTGAGGGGCGCCGACTGGATCCGACCTGCGCCGACTAGGGCGAGCGGGGCTGCCGGGGGCGACCGGGGCTGCGGAGACTTATTGGGGCCGACAAAGGCCGACGCCCCCGCCAATCGGCGAGGGCGTCGTGATGAGGCGTGGACTCAGGCGCAAACCCGGACGAACCCCAGCGGACCGCTGAGGCAGGGCGGCGGGGGCGGACCGTAGCCCCCGTACCCTCCGTAGAACGGCGGAGGCGGAGGTGGCGGAGCCCAGAAACCGGGGCCGCGGCCACCGCCGTGCCAACCCGGTCCGTATCCCCAACCGGGGTCTTGGGCCCATTGCGCTCCGGGCGCCGGTGGCGCGGCATTTGCCACCCCTGAGCCGACGCCGATCGCGGCGAAGCCCAGCGCCCCGGCGATGGCGGCACCGGCAGCTAAAGTCTTCAGATTCTTCATCAGAACCCCCTGAACACACTCGTCAAAAATTTACGACCGCGAAACACCCCGACTTGATTCAAAGTCCTTGCAGGACACCGGCCATAGGCTTCGTTGCCTACGATCAGCCTCCGCGTTCCACGCTACGCCCTCGCCAATGTGAGGAGGTTATGAGGACCATATGTAGTGCGCCTAGCTAACCCGCCGCACTCCGGTTGCGGATTCGCCGGCAGCCGCCGCAACACCCGACCCACCTGCGAGTATCGCCGGCCGAACGGCTCGGCAACGCTATGTTGTCGAAAGCTTCCGGGGGCTCGCCACCTGCGAAGCTCCCAGAGCACCGATTCGAAGGATCAGCCTGACATGCGCGTTGACGGTCGCGAGGTCGCCGTTTCCGGCCGCCTGCTGCAACCGTTGGCTCGGCGTACCAACGACATCCTGCGGCTGTCGCTCGCGGCATTGTTCTTGGCCTCCGTCATCGCCAGCTCGCTGATCACCCGCCGCGACTGGGTAGCCCTGGAACGTTCGGTATCCGGCATCGTCGACGTGCTCACACCGACCCAGTCCAGCCTGGTCTACCTGCTGTACGGGCTGGCCATCCTGGCGCTGCCGTTCGCCATCTTCATCGGCCTGATCCTCGCCAAGCAGTGGAAGCTGCTCGGCGCCTACGGTGCCGCCGGGCTGCTGGCGGTGGCCTCGCTATCCGTCAGCGGCAACGGGATCTCCGCGCCCCGGTGGCATTTCGATCTGTCCGACCGGCTGCGCACCACCTTGTCGCAGTTCCTCGACGACCCCCGGTGGATCGCCATGCTGGCCGCGGTGCTCACGGTGTCGGGCCCGTGGCTGCCGGCCCGCTGGCGGCGTTGGTGGTGGACGCTGCTACTGGCATTCGTACCGATTCACTTGGTGGTCAGCGCCATCGTGCCCGCACGATCGCTGCTAGGGCTGGCCGTCGGCTGGTTCGTCGGCGCCCTGGTGGTCCTCCTCGTGTGCACGCCAGCGCTGGAAGTCCCCCTCGACGGTGCCGTTCGGGCGCTGGCTCGCCGCGGGTTCGTCGCCAACTCACTCACCGTCATCCGACCGGCC